>JBGTNF010000315.1:0-15857 GCA_041743205.1 Thermomicrobiales bacterium
CTTGAAGGTGGTGGCAAGGACGCCCGCGCTGAGGGAACCGATTCCCCTCGCGTACGCGAGCCCCACCTCCTTCGCATTGCCGCTGGGATCCTGGTGGATCGCGATCAGGGCGGGCACGCCGACGCCCTCCTGGAAGAGCTCACGGACGCTCTGGCCGGGGGCCTTGGGCGCGATCATGGAGACGTTGACGTTTGCGGGCGGCTCGATCTGGCCAAAGTGGATGCAGAACCCGTGGGCGAACATCAGGGTCTTGCCATCGGTGAGGTAGGGCTTGATCGATTCTTCGTAAACGGCTTTCTGCTTGTGGTCGGGCACGAGCACCATGATCACGTCGGCTGCCTGGGCAGCGTCGGCAACGGTTTCCACCCGAAGCCCCTCGGCCTCGGCCTTGGCGCGGCTCTTGCTGCCATCGTGGAGCCCGACGATAACGCTGAGGCCTGAATCCCGGAGGTTCAACGCGTGGGCGTGACCCTGGGCGCCGTACCCGATGATGGCGATGGTCTTGTCCTGGAGCGGGCCAAGGGTGGCGTCATTCTCGTAATAGATCACTGCCGGCATCGAACCAATTCCTCCTGGGGCAACTCGCGTTGCCATCGATTTCACCGGCGGCGGCCTTCGCCCCGATTGAACCTGTTGACGACTGTCTCGCATCGTAGGGGAGGCCCCGTGTGGCCTTCCGCCGCGTCCGGGTCGCGGAACCACGGGAGGCCACACGGGGCCTCCCCTACGAATTCAACGCTGATTGGCAAACATACATCGCCTAACGGACAAACGAAGCGGGGGCTTTCAGAGCCCCCGCGTCCGCGTCCGTCAGTCGGCGACAGCGTACGAGCCATCGCCGATCCGGTCAATCCTGCCGCCCTTCGCGGGCATGGCGCCGCGCGACATGGCGATCTTGCCGCTCCGGGCCATTTCGCGAATGCCGAAGACTTTCATCATGGCCAGGAATGAATCGATATGGTCCTCGCTGCCGGTCGCCTGGATCATCAGGGTGTTCGGCGTGGCGTCCAGGATCCGGGCGCTGTAGATCTCGGCGATCTGGATCACCTCGGATCGCTGCGGGCCCTTGGCCGCGACCTTGACGATCACCAACTCGCGGGTGATCGCGTCTTCCGCCGGGATGTCGGTGACCTTGACCACTTCCAGCAACTTGTACAGTTGCTTGCCGGCCTGCTCCACCTCGTTGTCTTCCCCGGTCACGATCAGGGTCATCCGGGAGAGACCCGGCTGCTCGGAGTGGCCAACGGTGATCGAGTCGATGTTGAAATGGCGACGCCGCATGAGTGAGACGACCCGGTTCAGGACGCCGGGCTGATCCTCGACCAGCACGACGAGGGTGTGGGAACGTTGCATGGCTAGAGATCCTCCTCGGCCGGAACCCACTGCGGGTGGTGCATCATTTCCGAATTACTGGCGCCCGGCGGAACGATGGGGTAGACGTTGGCTTCGGCGTCGATCACGAACTCGACCAGCACTGGTCCCTTGATCGACCGCGCTCGCTGGATCGCCGGGACGATCTCGTCGCTCTTGGTCACCCTGATCCCGGTGGCTCCGTAGGCTTCGGCCAGTTTCACGAAATCCGGCGAGCTGATCGCGACCTCGGAGTAATTGCGGTTCTGGAACAGGTCCTGCCACTGGCGGACCATGCCGAGGTGACCGTTGTTGATGACGGCGATGTTGATGTCGAGCCGTTCCTGGACGGCGGTGGCCATTTCGCTCGACGACATCTGGAAGCCGCCATCGCCGATGATCGCCCAGACCTCGAGGTCGGGCCGGCCCATCTTGGCCCCGATCGCCGAGGGCAACCCGAATCCCATCGTGCCGAGCCCGCCGGAGGTGATCCAGCGCTTGCCGTGCTTGACGCCGAGGTACTGGGCCGACCACATCTGGTGCTGACCGACATCGGTGGTGACGATCGCCTCGCGGTCGGACACCTCGGCGATCGCCTTGATGATGGCGTAGGGCTCCGGTGTTTCGGGAATGTCGTCGAGCGCGCGTTCCAGCGCCACGTTGCGCTCGCTCTGGATCCAGCGCCTCCAGGTGGAGTGGTCGCCCTGTGCAACTTCCTCAACCAGCAGTTTGAGCGCGGCGGCGGCGTCGCCGACCACGGGAACGTCGGTGCGGATGTTCTTGCCGATCTCGGCCGGATCGATGTCGACGTGGACGATCTTCGCGTTCGGCGCGAAGCCGGCGACCTTGCCCGTGGCGCGGTCGTCGAAGCGGGCGCCGATGTTGACGAGGAGATCACATTCTTCCAGCGCGCGGTTGACGTGCCGGTGGCCGTGCATGCCCATCATCCCGAGCGAGTTGGGGTGCTGCTCATCCATCGCGCCAAGACCAAGCAAGGTGTAAATGACGGGGATGTCGGTGCGCTCGACGAAACGCTGGAATTCGTCTTCGGCCTCGCTGAGGATGATCCCGTGACCGGCCATGATGACCGGCTTCTTCGCCGCGTCGATGGCGCTGGCGGCGAGCCGGACCTGCCGGATGTTGGGCACGAGGTTGGGCTGGTAGCTCTTGCGCCCGGTCCGATCCGGGTACACGAACGGCGCCTTTGCGAGGAAGACATCTTTCGGGATGTCGACCAGCACCGGGCCCGGCCGACCGGACCGCGCGAGATAGAAGGCTTCCTTGATGGTGGGGGCGATGTCTTCCGCTCGTCGCACCAGGTAATTGTGCTTGGTCACCGGCAAAGTGATCCCAGTGATGTCGACTTCCTGGAAACCGTCCCGTCCGATCAGGGATTGATTGACCTGGCCGGTGATCGCGACGATCGGCACCGAATCGAGGAAGGCGTCGGCCAGCGCCGTGACCAGGTTGGTCGCTCCCGGACCGGAGGTGGCGATGCATACGCCCACATCCCCCGTGGCGCGAGCGTAGCCAACCGCGGCGAGGGCGGCCCACTGCTCGAACCGAACCAGCACGTGCTTGAAGCTGGCGGCGGGAATCGCGTCGTAAAGCGGGATCACGGCGCCGCCGGGATATCCGAACACCGTCTTGACGCCTTCGGCATCGATGCTGCGGCACGTGATCTGGGCCCCGCTCAGGGTTTCCGGCACGGCGCGCGGTTCCGCTCCCGCGTTGTGGGTCGTGATTCGTGGCTCCACCGTCTGGGGATCGGCGACGACCATGTTGATGCTCCGTTTCCATCCTCGCCAGCGATGTCCTGGCGACCAGTCGATACCGTTTGCGTTCCGAATCGTCCGCCTGATGAGCGAACTGATGACATCCCCGCTTGCCAAACGCCAGTTGACGCCGGGCTTGCCGTTCTGTCGCGCTCCAGCCTGCCCTGCGCCGGGTGTTAATGGAGGCTTCGGATGCGTCCCGGACGACACTGGACGGTCGTATCGACAACAAAAAAGCCTCCCGTTCAGTGAGGGAGGCCAGCGTTTCCGTGATGTTCGTATTCGATTCGGCTATTCAGCCAGCTGTCCTCCCGCACACCAAACGCTCCCTACCGGGAGCGAAATAAGTACGAGGCTAATCGAGCTGGAGAGAATGGCCGCTGGTGTCATGTTGGAGTCTTTCATCGCAACGCGCCGGGAATGTCCCCGCTGACTCGATAGTACGGCCCGGTTGTGCGTGATGTCAACCTTTTCGTTCAGCATGAACACCGGTCGGCAAGGCTCGATGACATCGGCTCCTGGTTATGATCCATTGTTTGGTAGCGGCAGAGCTTGTCTCTGCCTGTGACCAGGAAAGGCAGAGACAAGCTCTGCCACTACCACGGAACCATCAGGATTCACCTGGAGCTAGTATCAGTCCTCGGAGAGAAGCGACTCGTCGAATGGCAACGGCAGGTGGCCGTTCTGCTCCGGGCAAACGTGACCATCCCTATCCATCGCTTGCCCGCACATTGGACACATCGGCCGGCCGGCGGCGGCCAGGGCGGCAGACTCCCGGATCAGTTCTCGCGCCTGTGACCGCGTGAACTGCAAGTTGAGGCCCTGGTCGGTTTCGTCGTCCTGAATGTCGAAGGCGTGAACGACGATGCTGGATCCGCTGCCGTCGAAGCCCAGTTCCACCCGACCCAATCGGAATTGGTTGCTGGTGGTTTCATCGAACCCGCCCGGGACGTCGCCGGAACCGATGTCCAGCCCACTGCCGGGGGCTTGCTCGAGGATTTGACCGATGGCCAATCCGAGCGCCTGCATCTGTTGTTTTTCCATCCAGATGATGTGCGTGTCGTCATCGACGACCACGATCAACCTGAATCGGCGTTGCCCCGGTTCGCCCAGCGCTTCGGCGCGAAATCGTTGGACGTCTTGGGGCGAGGAAGGAAATCGCACATCGTCATTCATTCAGGAGAAACGCCTCGTAGTATGGATCGCCGCATCAAGCCGTTTTGTCGTCAGTAAACCTTCGGCAAGAATAGCACGCGCCCACGGGCATCCCTGCCCGGATGCATGGGGACGCCGTGGCTGTTCGACCACGGCGTCCCCATCGAGGCCGGTCAACCATTAATCAGGTTATGTCGATCGATCGGCGGTTTCCGCCGGCGCCGTCTTTCCGGACGCATCCTCCAGATTCTCGCCAACGGGCTCGACGTCAACCCGGGGAACCGGCGGCACGCGCGGACCCGGTTTGCGGGCCGGCGCCAGATCGGGCATGCCGTTGTTTCGCTGCGGTCCCGGATCTTGGCTTCGGAATGTGGAGCCGGTTTGCGGCACCTTTTGCAACAGGTCGTCGAGTTTCACACCAGTCAGGGATTCGAGCATGGCCGGAAACTGGGCGATCATCGAGGTAATGTCCGAGGCCACCCGGTTGACGCCGGTGCCTTGCCCTTCGCTATCGGATCCGGTCGAGATCACGGTGATCTTGTCGACCCGGGCCAGCGGTTCGGCGAGGGCGCGCACCACCTCCGGCATTTCGCCGATCAGGCGATCGAGCACGGCCGCCTGGTTGAACTCCTGGTAGGCCCCGGCCTTGATTCGCAGCGCCTCGGCCTCGGCCTGGCCCTTGGCCTGGATGACTTCCGCTTCCGCCATGCCCTGGACCCGGAGCGCCACCGCCTCCGCCTCACCCTGAAGTTTGCGGGCCTCCGCGACGCCGCCAGCCCGGAAGATTTCCCGCTGCTTCTCGGCTTGGGCGAGGGTTTCGATCCGCTGCTTTTCGACCTCGGCGGCACGCAGCACGGTCGCGATCAGTTCCTTTTCGCGGCGCAGGATTTCCGCTTCCTGAACGGCGATCTGGCCCTGCTTCCGAACCTGCTCGACCCGGACTTCCTCTTCGACGATTCGCTGCTGCTGGATGTTGGCCTGGATTTCGTAGGCCTTGTCCGCCTGCGCTCGTTGCTCCTGGACCGAGCGTTCATACTCGGCGCGCTTGAGTTCGAGGTCACGCAACGATTCGGCCTGCTTGGTCTGGCTGATCGACTCGGCCGTCACCTTCTCCTGCTCGGCCGCGGCTTCGGCGATCTTCGCCTCACGCATCGCCTGGGCACGGCGGATGGCAATGTCGCGCTCGGCTTCGGCGACCGCGATGTCCGCCGTGCGCCGGACGTTGGCGACGTCCGGCTTGCCCATGTTCAGAATGTATTCGTTGTTATCGCGAACTTCACGGATGGTGAAGGAGATGATTTCGAGCCCCATCTTGGAGACGTCTTCGGCAACGTTGCTCCGCATCCGATCGGCGACCATTTCGGGTTCCTTAACGATCGACTCGACCGTCAATTGTCCGACGATGCCACGCAAGTGCCCCTCCATGACCAGGCGAATGAGTCCCTGGCGCTGGACATCATCCATTGTCAGGAACTGTTCGGCGGCGGTGAGGATGCTGACCGGGTCCGACTGGACCTTGATCTGCGCCACCGCCTCGACGTTCACCGCCACACCCTGGCTGGTGTAGAGATCCTGCTGTGGCGCGACGTCGAAACTCATCAACTCCAGCGAGAGTTCGCGGCTGGACTGGATCATCGGCCAGATGACCTTGCCGCTCCCCTTGACGACCTTGGTGCCGCCGAACCCGTACACGACCAGCGCCTGGTTCGGCCCGACCTTGCGATACAATCCGGCCACCAGGGCCAGGATCAACAGCAGGCCAACGACCAGGGCAACCACGATTCCTACCAACATCGCCAACTCCACCGACGTGCCTTTCGCGTAAGAACGCGCGGCGTTGCGCGTTCGACTCGACGCTCCGCTGCACCCAGGGAGACGTCATGCCTCGTTCCCGGGTTGCACGGGCCAGCGGGAGATCAGGATCCGCTCACCGGCGCCTCCTCGTTTAGCAGACTGTCGAATGGGGCGACGATCGCCATGCCTCGCTCGACCCGCAGGATCAGGACCTCGGCGCCGCGACCGATCGGCTCGGCCGAGTCGGACCGGGCTGACGTCACCATTCGCGTCCCGCGCTGCTCCCAGACGATTTCGCCCACGCCTTCCGCCCGGATCGAGGAGGTCACCCGCGCCAGGACCCCGACGCGCTCGAAATCGCGCGGGTCGAGCGTGTCGTCCGGCGATCGCAACACCCGGCGGACGAACCACCAGACGACCCAGCCGGCCAGCACGCCGCCAACGATGCCAAGCGGTAAGCTGGCGAACCACGGCCACTGCAGGCCATTCCGGGCCAGGTAGCCGATGCCGCCGAACCAGGTCAGGAAAGCGAGCACCGAACTCACGTTCAGGAGACCGAGCAGACCGTGATCTCCCCCGTGGTGACCGCTGTCGGAATCGACGCCCAGGTCCGCCACGCCGAGAAGCAGCGATCCGATCGTGAAGAGGAGCCCAAACAGGAATGTACCGAAGAGCACGGCATCCAGGGCGTCATTGATCGGGAACATCGTCGTCTCCCTCCATGGGCCGGCTCCCCCGGTTTCACCTCCGCTGTGGAACCTGCTACGTTTTATTGTACGTCCCCTCGCCCCGGATCGGAACCGGGCGCCGGACACGTTGCGGCGCCGTGACGCGAGGCGCCATGATGGGCGCTGACCGCGACCTCATCTCCTTCCTCCACGCGCGCCGTTGCCGCCTATCCACCCGAGATGCCCGATGATTTCAACCAGGCACAATCGCTCCAGTTTCCAGGTCCAGGCCGCGACGAACGAGCGCTGGCGCGACTTCGACGTCATGCTGTTCCTGACGATGCTCGTGCTGATGGTGTTCGGCGCCGTGGCGATTTGGAGCGCCGTTGGGCGGCCCGATCCGGCGACCTTCAATATCGGCACCCAGCAGTTCATCTTCGGCCTCATCGGCATCGCGATGATGTTCATCGTGGCGTCGATCGATTACCGCTACTTCGAATCCCTGGCCTGGGTGATCTACGCGCTGGGAATCCTCGGGCTGCTCTCGGTCCTGAGCCCGCTCGGCGTGGCGCTCGAAGGGACAGGAGCCCGGAACTGGATCGATCTCGGCTTTACGACGATCCAGCCGAGCGAGTTCACGAAAGTGACGACCATCATCGCCCTTTGCGCGTTCGTCTCCTCACGAGGGGAAGCGATGAAGGAATTCGGCAATTTCGTGATTGCCGGCATGATCGTCGCGATCCCGACCGTGATCGTACTGCTCGGACCGGACCTGGGACAGGCGATGGTCTACATCGCCTTTTGGGGGGCGTCCCTGCTGGTGGCGAGGACAAGCAAACGTTACCTTTGGATGGTGGTGTTGCTCGTACCGGTGGCGATCGCGTTCGCCTGGCGGTTCGTGCTCACGGGTTACCAGAAGGAACGGCTCATCTGCTCGTTCAGTCCGGAGGAATACGCGTTGACGTGCGGCTACCAGCCGATTCAGGGCCGGATCAGCATTGGCGCCGGCGGCATGTTCGGGGCCGGCCTGGAAGGCGGCACCCAGAGCCAGATGAATTTGCTCAACGTCCGGGAATCCGACTTCATTTTCGCCCACGCCAGCGGCATGTTCGGGTTCCTGGGGATGATCGCGCTGTTCTCGGCCCTGGTGATGCTCCTGTGGCGAGGCCTCATCGTGGCCGAGGTGTCGCGCGACCACTTCGGTCAATGCCTGGCCGTCTGCATCGTCGGCACGTTCTTCTTCCAGGCCTTCCTCAACATTGGCATGAACCTGGGCGTGATGCCGGTGGCGGGCATCACCCTGCCGTTCGTCAGCGCCGGCATCTCGTCGCTCTGGAGCAGCCTGATCATGGTCGGCATCCTCCAGAGCATCCGCATGCATCATCGCCGGCTTGCCTTCCACCGGCGCTAGCCGTGCTGGCCTGGTTTCGTCAGCCGTTGGATCACGGCGTACGCCGCCGCGGCGTCGAGGCCGGAGATGCTGCCAAGTTCACGGGCGGCCCGGCTCGGCTTGACCCCCTGGGCGAGGATCGAGCGGGCGAGTTCCTCGATCCTGGCATCCGGCGACTCGTCGGAGGACACGATCGCGCCGCCGATAACGAGCACGACTTCGCCCCGCGGCGGGGTCGCGTCCAGCCGAACCGCCAGGGCGGCGACAGAACCTCGCTGGAATTCCTCATGCAGCTTGGTGATCTCGCGGGCGATCACGGCGTCCCTCCCGCCCGAGGCCGCCTCGATCTCCCGGAGCGTGTCCGCCGTCCGCAAAGGCGATTCGAAGAGGACGAACGGGAACCCGATCGAAACGGCCTTGCCGAGTGTCACCCGCCGGTCTTCCCCCGCCCTTGGCAGGAACCCGACGAACACGAACGGGCCTGGCACAAGGCCAGAAGCGCTGACGGCGGCGATCACGGACGACGCTCCAGGAATCGGGACGACCAAATGCCCCGCCGCGGCCGCGGTGACGACGAGTTCGTGACCGGGGTCGGCGATGGCCGGTGTGCCGGCGTCGCTGATCAGGGCGACATCGCCACGTTGCAGTTCGCCAAGCAGGCGGTCGGCGCGGGCCGCGCGATTGTGATGGTGGTAGCTCACCATCGGCGTGTCGATATCGAACGCCCGGAGGAGGGTCCCACTGTGGCGGGTGTCCTCGGCCGCGATCAGCGCGACGGACCGCAGGACATCGATCGCGCGCGGGGTCATGTCCCCAAGGTTCCCGATCGGCGTGGCGACGATGTACAACGTTCCCATGAAATCCCCGCACGCGGGACGAACGGATGTTCGCCCCTCTATACTCTCTAGATACGAACGGCCGGGCGCCGGGAAGGTGAACGGACATCGTTGGCCATCAGCGGTATCATTGGCCAACCGTTGCCGGCGACCGGCGCCACGTCTTCCCACCCCACACGGAGTCAGGTTCACCCTTAGATGAGCGAAGCTTCCCTGTTCGACACCGGCGCCCTGGCGGCCGCACCGGCCCCGACCGAACCCGCCACCCAATCGCTCTACCGCAAGTATCGGCCCACCACGTTCGCTGACGACGATTTGGTCGGCCAGGAACACGTGATCAACACCCTGCGCAACGCGATCGCGCTGAACCGGATTTCCCACGCATACCTCTTCTGCGGGCCGCGCGGTACGGGCAAGACGACGACGGCCCGGCTGCTGGCCAAAGCGGTCAACTGCCTGGAACCCGACCCGCTCAAGCGGCCTTGCAACGCCTGCGCCGCCTGCCTTGCGATCAACGCCAACGCGACCACCGACATCATCGAGATCGACGCCGCCAGCAATCGCGGCATCGACGATATCCGGGACCTGCGCGAACGCGTCAAGTACGCCCCGACCCAACTCAAGTCGAAGTTCTACATCGTCGACGAGGCGCACCAGATTACCGGGGCAGCGGCCAACGCCTTCCTGAAAACCCTCGAAGAGCCACCGCCGCACACCAGGTTCATCCTGGCCACGACCGATCCGGAAGAACTGCTGCAAACCATCGTCTCGCGCTGCCAGCGCTTCGATTTCCGGCGGATAAACCTCGACGCGATGATCGCCCGGCTGCGCAACGTGGCCGATCGGGAACGGATCGCCATTGACGATGACGCGCTGCCCGTGATCGCCCGCCAGGCAACCGGCAGCCTGCGCGACGCCCTGGGGATGCTCGATCAAGTGGCGGTCTACCGTGAGTCCGCCACCAGCGAGAACGCCCCAATCACCGCCGATACCGTGCGCCAGGTGCTGGGCGTCAGCCGCAACGAGCGCGTCGAAGCGCTGGCGCGAGCGCTGGCCGACCGTGACGCGGCGGCCGGACTCCAGGAGATCGGCGCAGCCGTCGATGAGGGAGACGACATCCGCCAGCTCGGGCGGCAGTTCGTCGCCTACGTCCGGTTGCTCATGCTCCAGCGAGCCGGCGGTTCCGCCGATGCCGACGCGACAGCGAAAGACCTGGCGTCCCGTTTTACACTGGATGAACTCGCGACCCAGATTCGGCAACTCTCGGACATCGACTTTCGCGCCAAGCGCTCGGCCTTCCCGCAGCTGCCGTTGGAAATCGCGATGGTGGAAGGCGCCAGCCGCGGCGAGGCACGCGCCCAGGCCCAATTGCCGTCGCGTGACGCCACACCGGAACGACCGTCGCGATCCGATCGCGACGAGCCCCCGCCCCCGCCACCCGACGACGATGAACCGCCAGCCCCGGCCCCACGCACGTCGCTCAGGGACCGTGTGCGGGGCGCTGCTCCCAAGACAGCTTCGCCAATGACGCCGCGCGAGCCGACCCGCCGGGTGGCGGAAGCGCCAGTCGATTCCCCACCCACTGCGCCCGAGCCTCCTCCGGCTTCGACTCTGCCGGTGCGAAAGGCGTCAGCGACCGGGAGCACCAATGGCGAGATGTCGTTGGCGACGATCGTCGACCTCTGGCCCAAGATCCGGGCCGACGTCAAAGCCGTCAATCGCCGGATCGAAGCGTTGCTGCAACAGGTCGACCCGGCCGCGGTCAGCGGGTCTCAGGTCGTACTCGTCTCGCCCTACGAGTTTCACCGGAACCGCGTCAACACCGACGAAGTGCGTCAGGTGGTCGAGAACGTCATCGGGCGGCTGGTCCACACCTCGGTCCAGGTCACCTGCGTTGCGCGGGAGGATGCGATGCGGATGGCGGGCAACGCCTCGTCAACGCCGGCGTTGGCTGCCTCGGAAGATCGCGAAAGCGATGACCCGTCGAGCGTGAAGGTGGCCGAGGCCGACGACGCGCCGGCGGAACCGCCGGAGCCGATTGGCATGGTCGACGTGATCGATGCCGAAGGCCCCCCCAAAGCCACGAGGAAGGACGACCTGGCCCGGATCACCGCCGCCAAGAATATCTTCGATGCCGAGGAAGTGACGGACTAGACGTTAGGCAGGCGGCGTGGCTGATACGGGCGTGGCCGAGTCAGGTGCGGCGGCAGCCGGCGAGGCCGGGATGGGCGTAGCCGAGGTTGGCGTGGCTGCCGCCACATTGGCAACCGGGCTTGCCGCGACCGGCGTGGCCCCCGGCGCAATCGTCAGGATCGACGTGGGCGCCAAACCGGGTTCGTTCACAACGTAGTCGATTACGCCGTTTGCCGATTGCCGCGACACCAGCCCGTTTCCTGCCCACCAGAAGTCATCTACGCCATCGGCGACGTCGACCGGTATGTTGTAGACGCCTTCCCCCTGGACCGGCCTGACCCAGATCGAATGGAATTGCCAGCCATCGCTATCGGGTATGGCGATCTCATAGGCGACCGTCTGGCCATCGGGTGAGGGAACGAAGTCGACGATTTCGGCGGCCGGGCCGCCGCGGCCGGCCGTCGCCACCAGCAGCCTGATCCCCAGCTTGAGGTTGATCGTGTAGAGCTGTCCACCTTGTGCGTCCATTCCAGACGACTCGGAGAGGATGTAGGCAAGCCCGGATCCATCGTGCAGCCACCGGAACTTGGTCACGCTTCCGAGGTTCGAAGCATCGGCGTTGGGCGGCGCGACCTGCCGCATGGAGACGCCATCGACGTAGGGGCTGTACACCCAGATCGCGGCGCCTCCTTCCTCGTCTCGGGCCAGGAGAGCAATTTGGTCGTCCTGCGGGGACCACGCCGCAAACTCGACGCGTTGGACGGGTGACGGCACAGGCAGCACGGTCGCCTGACCGTCGGTGTCGATCGTCAGGAGTTCTGCCCCGCCGGGCGCCACGAGCAAGCGTCCGGAAGCGGGCTCCCAGGTGATCGAGGGCGCGGCCGACGCGTTCACCAGTTCCCCGTCCGCAACGGGTGTGGCGGAAGCGTTCTCGGCGCCCGGCAGATCGGTCCACCGGTCGAGGACGCTCCCCTCGCGATCGTACAACGCAACCTCGAGCATGCCCGGATCGGTTTGGGCAGCGCTGGTCACCAGCGCGGCGACACGGTCATCAACCGGAGACGGCGCGATCGACGAGAACGCCCACCCTTCGGGCGGCGCAATGCGGACTGGCGGCGCGGTCGTCGCCGCGTCGATCACCACGATGGCGCCATCGAGGAGATCGAAGACCACGTCGGGTGCGCCGTTGGCCGTGAGCATGGACTCCGGCGATGCGGGCGCCGAATCCGAAACGGGAGTAGCGGCGGGATTGATTGGGGTTTCGGTGACGGAAACGGCGGTGATCGCGTTTTCCGTGGACGGCTCGTTGGCGAATCGACGATCATCTCTCGTCGTGGTCTCATCGGCACAGGCCGCAAGCAGGCTGGCGACGATGGCGATGCCGACGTACTTCCCGAGGCGGGTCAGGCGGTGGCGGCGTGCGTCGGTTGGTTGATGCTGGGACGGAAAACTGGTCACCGAATCACTTCGCTCCGACAACGTGTGTCGTTGATCATGGCTGCTGTGAAGACGCACAGGCAAATGGCGCCCTACCGGGAGAGCTGAACGTGGAGCATGGCGACAGTCGGCAGGCTGGAGAACGTTATACCATGCGTCAGGTTTCGGAGTTGACGGGTGTGCCCGAAAACACGATTCGCTCGTGGGAACGCCGCTTCGGGCTGCCGCAACCCGAGAGATCGGATGGCAACCAGCGGCGATACACCCAGCGAGACGCAGGCATCATCCTGGCCATCCAGGGGGCGCGGGATCGCGGGCGGACGATGGAGCAGGCGATCGAGGATGTCGCCGCCGACCCTCCCGCGGCCAGGTTCGACGACGTTGTTGGCGACACACAGCCGCCACGAACGACGTTACCGATGGAGATCGCCCCGAATGCAGGCGGGGAGGTTCTGGTCGATTCGCTCCTTGCGCTCGATGATGAACGCACCGGTGCGCTACTGGCGGACCAGCTTTGGGGATCGACGGTCGACGTCGTGTGCATCGACCTGTTGTTGCCTGCCTGGCGAACCATCGATCAACGGCGTGCGAGCGGGTCTGCGACGGATGTCCAGGCACGGTTCGGCCAGGCGTGGATCGAGCGAAAACTGTTGTCGGTCCTCGACCTGTCGAATCCGGACCACGGCCGGCGAGACATCGTCGTGGGCGCAATGCATGACCGCAGCGGCTGGTTGCACGCTCTCGGTTACGCCATCCTCCTCTCGCGGGCGGGGTACGTCGTGGCGTGGCTCGGCCACAACGTCTCGGTGGCGGATGCCAAACTGGCCGTTGCGATGCGGTCACCCGACGCCCTGCTGCTGGTCGGGGACTCGGCCTTGTCCCTGGCGGCCGTTAAGGCAGCGGTCAACGACCGCAGCCTGAAGGGGACGGCGAGCTGGAACGGATTTCTCGTGACAGCCAACCGGGATGCGGACATCGCCGAAGACGCGGCCAGCATTCCGCTTCACGCCACGCACACGGTTTTGGAATTCGAGCGGGAGCTATGCGCCTGGACGACAAGGCGCCACGGGGCAAGGAACGCCTGATGTCCGTACGTATCGGTCTCGATTCTTTCCTGGACGGGCCGCCGCCCGAAGCGCGCGAGAGCAGACTCGGTCTGCTCACCAATCCCTCCGGGATCGACGGCCAGCTGCGAAGCTCCATCGACCGGCTGAACGAACGCACCGAAGGACGGTTGACCGCGCTCTACGGCCCGGAGCACGGTGTGCGTGGGGAAGCGCAAGCAGGGGAACATGTCGCTGGCGGCGTCGACGCGCCAAGCGGTCTACCGGTCCACAGTCTCTACGGACCGTCCCGCATTCCGACCGGCGACATGTTGGCCGGGATCGACGCCATGCTGGTCGATCTCCAGGACATCGGGGCACGGTTCACGACCTACATCTCGTCGCTGGCTCACGTGATCGACGCCTGCGCCGAACACGGCAAGCGCGTGATCATCCTCGATCGTCCCAACCCGCTGACCGGGACGCGGGTGGGCGGCAACGTGCTCGATCCCGCGCACGCCTCATTCATTGGCATTCACCAGATCCCGATTCTGCACGGTTTGACGCTCGGCGAGTTTGGCCGGCTCTGGGCGCGCGATCATGACTTGCCAGAGCCGACGGTGGTCTCGATGGATGGTTGGCGGCGTGAGATGTGGTTCGACGAGACGGGCCTCCCGTGGGTGGCGCCCTCGCCCAACCTGCCGACCCTGGATTCGACGATCGTGTACCCCGGCACATGCCTGCTGGAAGGCACGAATCTCTCCGAGGGCCGAGGGACCACCCGGCCGTTCGAGACGATCGGCGCCCCGTGGATCGAGCCCCGAACGTTCATCGACGCTCTTGCAGACCTGAAGATGACTGGCATGGCGTTCCGGCCAGTGTACTTCACGCCGATGTACTCGAAGCAAGCCGGGCTCCGGTGCGGCGGCGTCCAGATCTACGTCACGGACCGGGACGCGTTCGATGCCGTCGCGTTCGGGCCCCGCCTGCTGGCGACGCTCAAGCAGCTCTATCCCGACGACTTCGCGTGGCTCCCGCCGGAACACGGTCCCCATTTCATCGATCTACTGGCGGGCGGTTCCGGCCTGCGGGAGACCATCGACGGCGGATTGCCGATCGAAAACCTGCTCGCGCACTGGTCACAAGCGTCCGCCGATTTCATGAAGACGCGGGCGGACATCTTGCTCTACTGATTCACTGGAGAACGAACCGGGGGCAATGCATGGTGTTGAATGACGAGCCAATTGATCTGTCGGTGCTGGCGACCGAGCGGCGCAACCCCGCGTCCGCCGAGCTGGACATGCTCGAAACCGAAGAAATCCTGCGGGTCATCAACGACGAGGACCGACTGGTGGCGGACGCGGTTGCGCTGGAAATCCCCCGGATCGCCCGGGCGGTTGACCTCATAGCCGAAGCGTTGGCGATCGGTGGGCGGCTCGTCTACATCGGAGCGGGGACATCGGGTCGCCTGGGTGTGCTCGACGCATCGGAATGCCCGCCGACGTTCAACACCCCGCCGGAACTGGTGGTGGGGCTGATCGCGGGCGGCGACCACGCCCTTCGGCATCCAGTCGAGCACGTCGAAGATCAACCCGAGGCGGGAGCCGAGGCGCTGAAGACCATCGCGTTGACGTCGAGCGACCTGGTTGTGGGCATCGCCGCCAGCGGCCGCACGCCGTTCGTGCTGGGGGCCATGACGTACGCAAACTCCCTTGGGTCAGCGACGATCGGGATTTGCAACTCGCCTGACTCGGCATTGTCGAAGGTGGCGCGCGTCACCATCGCCCCGCTCGTCGGACCCGAGGTGCTCACCGGTTCGACCCGGATGAAGGCGGGGACCGCCCAGAAACTGGTCCTCAACATGCTGACCACCGCCACGATGGTGAAGCTGGGCAAGACCCTCGGCAACCTGATGGTCGACGTGCAATCGACGAACGCCAAGCTGCGCGAGCGCGCCGTCGGCATCGTGCGCGATGCCGCCAATGTTCCGGAGCCGGAAGCCAGGGCGGCGCTGGCGGCGGCGGAAGGCGAGGTCAAAACGGCAATCGTCGCTGCCACGTTGCGGATATCGCCGACCGAGGCCCGTGAACGGTTGGCGGGGGCAGGCGGAGTGATTCGCGTGGCGCTCGCGGCCCCGACGGCCCAGACGGAACCAGAACCATGACCCAATCGCTCTTTGTCGGCATCGACGGCGGCGGTACGAAGACCACGGTTGTGCTGGTCGATGACGGCGGCGTCGAGCGCTGCCGGGTGCAGGCGACGACCTCGAACGCGGC
>JBGTNF010000316.1:0-3252 GCA_041743205.1 Thermomicrobiales bacterium
CTCGCTGGCGTCCTCGTTCAGGAAGGAGCCGCCGTTGCCCTGGCCCCAGAGCCAGAAGTTGGTGGCTGGGGCGATCTTGTTGTCGAAGCCCCAGCGGCTGAAGACATCGCCTTCCTGCTGGACGAGCTGGGCGCCGTACTCGTTCAACTGGTCCCAGTTCGAGGTGTCGACCGCGGCGGGGTCGATGCCGGCCTCCGCCAGGTGGTCGAGGTTGACGAAGAGGGCACGGACGTCCATGCCGCCCGGGATGCCGTAGAGCTGATCCTCGTACATCGACTCCTGCAACGCCGATTCGTAGAAGATGGATGTGTCGTAGCTGTCACGCTCGATGAAGTCGGTGAGCGGCATGAGCACGTCCCGGGAGGCCCAGGTCGCGGTCTCGAACCGGCTCAGCCAGAGCACGTCGGGCACCGTTTCCGAGGCGATCGCGGTCAGCAGCGTTTGCTCGTCGAACGTTTCGACGATCTCCAGCTCGACGTTCGGGAACGCTTCGCGGAAGGCGGCAACCCGTGCCGCGGCCATCGGGTTGGTGTCGGCAACACCGAAGCCCCATTCGACCAGGCCGCCGGACACATCCGGGGTTTGGCGGACCGCGCCGGCCGACGACCGGAGCAGGACCGGCGCGGCCCCGGCGGCGCCGAAGAACATCGAGGCTTTGACGACGGAGCGACGCGAGTGGCGGTGGGCGGGGCGTGAGATGCGATGCACGGTGCTACCTCCAGTGATTACGGCGCGAATGGCGAACGTGACCGGATGATGGGAAGCGGCGTCACGCGAGCTGCCAGGACGCGAGCGTCCCGACTGACACATGCTATTGAAGCGCCCGAGCGACTCTTGCGAACTCTGCCATTTTAGAACTGATGGTGACGCTGTGTCAAATCTATGTCGCGATCTGCTTATGTTTCTAAGGGGATAGGACGACTTTTAGTTCATGAAACAAGGTACGAAAAAATATCGACCCTTAGCGGCCCTGTCCAGAAGCCGTCGGCAATGATTCGTACCACTGTATTCGTTTCGCCGCCCGGCGCCAGACCGGCCCGTTCCGGACTAGCCCTTGCCGCCGGATGCCTCCCCGGCTGGCGCCGGCTCGCCCAGCGCCAGCCGGTGGAGTTCCGCGTTGATCTCGGCGCCGAGCAGGAGCACCGCGCTCGAGATGAAGAAAAAGAACAGCAACACGATAACGCTGCCGAGGCTGCCGTAGGTCGCGCTGTAGTTGGCGAAATTCGAGACGTAGATCGAGAACCCCACCGAGGCGATCACCCACAGGATGACGGCGAGCGCGGCCCCGGGCGTGATCAGGGTGAACGGCTGGTCCACATTCGGTCCAACGTAGTAGACGAGCGCGGCCGCGAGCGCCAGCAGCATCGCCAGCACCGGCCAGCGCAGCCACGTCCAGAGCGTCACGAACACGTTGCCCAAACCCACCCGGTCGGCGATCGACTCGATCGCCTGCGGTCCGAGCAACATCAATGCCGCGGCGCCCAGCAGCAGGGCCGCGATGCCAAGCGTGTAAACGATCGATAGCGCATAGCGTTTGGGAGCCGACCGCGTTTCCTCAACGTCGAAGGCGACGTTGAGCGCGTTCATCAACGAGCGGATGCCCGAGGAGGCGGCCCAGATCGCGGTGACGATGCCGAACGAAAGCAGCCCGCTGCTGGACTGGTTCCGCACCTGGTCGATGACCTCTTCGAGCCGTGCGTAGGCGTCGGCCGGGACGGCCGTTTGCGCCTGCTCCAGAATCCAGTCGAAGAACTCGGGAACCTGAAGGAAGCCAAGCAGGGAAACGAGGAAGATGACGAACGGGAAGAGTGCGAACAAGGCGTGGTACGACAGCGCCGCCGCGTAGGTGCCCATGTCGTCCTTCATGAAGTCTTGCACGGACCGTTTGACAAGATCTACCGGGTTCGCGTCGCCAAAACCTGGGATTCGCATGCTGTCCTTTATTGTCGTTCCGGAGAATGAGGCAGCGCAGTGATATCTTCGGGACCACCGTGGCCTCCGAAGCACTGCGTTCGCCTCGTTTTGTCATTCCGACGAATTGTTGTCATTCCTCGTTCCTCGGAATGACAAAAAGGGCAGGCGACCGTTTTAGGCAGAAGTTGACGTTGAGGGCGCCTGCGCGTCCCGGCTCTTCTCCGCAAAGTCGCCAGAAGAGGACTGGGCGGTCGTCATCTTGTCGGCGAAGCCGGGGAAGTTCTGGTCCAGCGTGCTCTTCAACTGGTCGGTCACGGAGCCAAGCAGCGCAGCCGCGGCGTTCGAGATCGTGTCTTCGATCCCGGTTTTCTGCACCGCCGAGCGAATGCCGCTGGCCATCGCGCCGCCCGACTGCTGATTCGACGAATACTGGCGCTGTGGTTCGCCGCTGTAATAGCCGCCTTGTTGGTGACTGCCCTGCTGCTTGCCGCCGCCGGACATGCCGCCGAGCAGGAAACCGCCAACGAGGGCGACACCGAGCGACACCAGGGGCCGCTCCTCGATTTGCTTCTTGAGGTCCATGTTCTGCTTGACCGTCTCGACCGTATCGTCGACCGTGCCTTTGACCTGGCCGATGACCTGCTCAGCCGTGTCCTGCACGTAGCTGCGCATTTCGTCGGCCGTGCCCTGGACCTGGCTCTGCAGCTGGTCGATCTTCTGGGCGGCGTCCTGACGGTTGCTGTCTATTTCCTGACGGATTTGATCTGTTGATTGGCCCATTCCTGGTCCTCCTTCAGCGAGTCGATGGTTTCGGTCGGTTTCATCGAGGCGGCGCCCAGCGCCTTCTTGCCGCTCATGCCCAGGATCGCGGCAATCAGCAGCAGGCCCACCGCCACGATGCCGGCCGAAATCCACAATTCGAGCGATTTGTTGATCAGGTAGGTCACGGCCAGCATGAGGAAGATGAACCCCACCAGCCCGATCAGCGCCGCCGCCACGAGGGCTCCAGCGGCCTTGCCAAGCACCGAGACGTCTTCCTTGAGTTCGGTCTTGGCCAGCAGCACCTCCCCGCGGACGATGCCCTGCAAGTCCTCGACGATGCCGGTGACCAGCGACCCGAGCCCTTCCGGGTTGGCCTGGCTGGCGCCCGCTCCTGGCGGCGCCGTACGTTGTGTACTCACGTCTTGACCCTTTCGTAAGGCGGTTCCCTAACTCACGATCCTGGACAGCAAATACCCGATGCCGGCGGCGACCAGTACCGACTCGACCGGCTTGCGGCGAACCAGTGCTTCGAGATCGGTCACCAACTGGTCGGTGTCCTTCTCGTGCAGGTACGTG
>JBGTNF010000317.1:0-3938 GCA_041743205.1 Thermomicrobiales bacterium
ATCCCGAAGCTCGCCGACGCCTGGCCCAGACCAGCCCCGGCCAGGCCAATGCCCGCGAGACCGCCGATGACGCGACGCCGGGTGACCCGTGTGATCGAAGTAGCCATGACTGCCTGTTCCTCCATGATGGCCGGGCCCATCGAAAGTGGGGCGCAGCCGGCCGAAAAAGTGTGTTGACGCAGGGACGTTTGGATGCGGGGCTAGGGCCAGGGCCAGGCTGGCAACTCCTTTCTCACGAATGACCACCAGCGAACGGCGACGTTTCGCGGAAGAGGGCGTGCTTCCGGGCATCGTCAAGCGCCGGAAGGTGTGGAATCGTCGTGTGGTGGTGACGGTATCAGGGTAGCGATACCATGTCAACACCCTGGCGCAAGATGGCTATTCCGAGCCGGATGGTCGTCATTGTGGCTGGTTCAGGGCGTAGATCATGATATTGACCGGCCAGGATGGTAGCGTTACCATCATCGAACGGGCGAATCGGCGGGCGCCATTGCCGTGGCGAAACCACCGCGGCATCTGCGATGATTCGTCGATCGAACCAGTCGAACGCGTGGATCGTCGCCTGAGAGGGAGTGCAGCAGATGGTTGCGACAGCCAGTGAACAGATCGTCAGCACCGCCGGCCGGACCGGGATCGTCGATTGCGACGTTCATCCCACCCCGGTCAACATGGACGAAATCCGTCAGTACCTGCCGATGCCCTGGCGGGATCGGTTCGGCGGCGGCGGGCGCGGCTTCTTCGGCAACCCGGTCCACGGCGCCCGGCTCGACAGCTCGCCGCCAGGCGGCGGCCCGACCGGGTCCGACCCCGACTTCCTGCGCACCCAGCTGATCGAGGAATTCGGGATCGCCTACGCGGTCCTGTTGCCGCGCGCCTTCTGCAATGTCCATCCCGACCCGGACATGGGCACCGCGATCGCCGCCGCCTACAACGACTGGGTGGCCGACACCTGGCTCTCGAAGTACAACGCCGACGGCGCGTTCAAGGGCTCGATCACCGTCAACCACCACGATCCCCACGCCGCCGCGCGCGAGATCGAGCGCTGGGCCGGGCACCCGCACTTCGTCCAGGTGATGACCGATTCCGGCGCCCGGGCGCCCTTCGGTCAGCGCCAGTATTACCCGATCTACGAAGCCTGCGAACGCCACAACCTGCGCTTCGCCGTCCACCCCGGGACAGATGGAATGGGGATCAACGTCCAGCCCTCGCCCGGATACCCCACGCACTACATCGAGTGGCACACCTGCCTCTCGCTGAACTTCCAGGCGCACCTCGTCAGCATCCTGACCGAGGGCGTCTTCGAGCGCTTCCCCGGTCTCGGGATCACCCTCACCGAGGGCGGCGTCGCCTGGCTGCCCGGCCTGATGTGGCGGCTCGACGCCGAGTGGAAGGCGCTGCGCTCCGAGGTGCCGTGGCTGACCAAGGCTCCGTCCGACTATCTCCGCGACCACGTCCGCCTCTCCAGCCAGCCGCTGGAAAACCCGGACAACCCGAAACAGCTCCTGCAAATCCTCGAGATGATGGACGCCGAACACATCCTGATGTTCGCCAGCGACTATCCGCACTGGGACTTCGACTCGCCCACCCACGCCTTCCCGAAACTGCCGGACGCGATGCGGAAACGCATCTTCTCGACCAACGCCCGCGAGTGGTACGGCCTGCCGGCGGAGAACGACATTCCGTAACGCTTAACAAGGTCCCAGGTGGCGCCGGGGCTCTGGCGGGTCGTTTCAAACTGTCGCGACATCTCTCGAACGGTCATTCCGAGCAAGCTCGGGATGACAATAGGGGGAAGCGGCGTGCATCGCCCATGTCGCCATCTGTAGGGGTCAACCCCCGTGTTGACCCGATGTTGAAGGTCCAGTTTTTCGAACGATGACCTAACCAGCAGGGCACAGGTCGGCCTCCGGCCGAAGCGCTTCGCGCAGGGATTCCTCGCAGCCCGCAGGGCCAGCTCGGAATGACAATTTGGAGGAGTGGAGCGTGGCCAGGCATGTCGTCGGCAAGGTGAGCGAAGTCAATCCGGGTGAGCGCCGGATCGTCGAGGCCGAAGGGCGCTCGATCGGCGTCTTCAACGTCGCTGGCGACTACTTCGCGCTCCGCAACAGTTGCCCCCACCAGGCCGCCCCGCTCTGCCTCGGGTCGGTCAAGGGCATGACCATGCCGAGCAAGCCGGGCGAATACATCTGGGCGCGCGAGGGCGAAATCCTGCGCTGTCCCTGGCACGGCTGGGAGTTCGACATCAAGACGGGCCGGTCGATCTTCAACCCGCACCGGATGCGGGTCAAGGCCTACGACGTCACGGTCGAGCAACACCTGCGCGACGCCGAAGAGGACGAATCGGTCGAGACCTACCCGGTTTCGGTCGAGGATGGCTGGATCGTCCTTCATATCTAAGAGTGCCTTTCATAACCCATCCTGAGGCGGCAGGTGATTGACGCAGATGAAGGCGCGGGCCAGGGTCAGGAACGGCTGATGCAACTCCTCCCGCCGCTCGTACCGGATGATCAGCCGCCTGGAGCGGCCCAGCCAGGCCATCGTGCGTTCGATCACCCACGTCTCCGTCGAATCACAGAATCTCTGGTCGTGGCAAAGCTTGTCCCTGCCATTTCAGACCACAGGCAGAGACAAGTTCTGCCACGACCGTGGCGTTTCCTGAGTGTCTACCCGGATTCGGTGTAACCCTCGCGTCGTTGCCCATTCCCCACATCGAAAAACGGGACCGCCCCACGTATGCTCAATCCACAGGCGCCGCACTCGCCCGGCGCCGTGGAGGGGAACCCCTTGGTCACGATGAAGGACATCGCCCGGCACGCCGGGGTTTCGCCGATCACGGTCTCCCGCGTCGTCAATCGCTCCGGCTACGTCGGTCAGGCCACCCGGGACAAGGTCGAGGCGTCGATCCGCGAACTGCACTACATCCCCAACCTCGTCGCCAGCAGCCTCCGCTCCAGCCAGTCCGACCTGATCGCGCTCGTCCTGCCCGACATCACCAACTCGTTCTGGACCTCGATCGCGCGCGGGGCCGAAGACGAAGCCTGGGAGCACGGCTACGGCGTCTTCATCTGCAACACCGACAACGATGTCGCCAAGGAGGCCAGCTACGTCGAACGGCTGATGCGGCGGCGCGTCGAAGGCCTGCTGCTGGTGCCCACGCCGCACATCGAAAGCGAGGAGCAACTGCGGCGCCTGCGCAACCACGGGCTGAAGTTCGTCGTCGTCCACCGCCGTCTCCAGGACTTCCCCGCCGAGGTGATCCGCAGCGATGGCGAGAGCGCGGCCCGGTCCCTGACCACTGCCCTGGTCCGCGACGGGCGCCGCCGGATCGCCTTCGTCGGCCTGCCGTTCGCCGACACGTCGAGCGCCGACCGGTTGCAGGGCTACCGCGCCGCCTTGAAATCGGCCGGCATCCCCTTCGACCCGGCCTTGGTGCGCGAGGGGGAAGTCGAACAGGGAGGCGGTCACCGGATGGTCACCGACCTGCTCGCGGGCAACACCCGGCCCGATGGCATCCTGCTCGCCAACAGCCGAATCGCGCTCGGCGGACTGCGCGCGATCGAGGCGGCGGGATTGCAATTCCCGGACGACATCGGGATCGCCGCGTTCCACGACATCAACGTCATGGATCACTACGCCTCCCGCCTGATCCGGGCGGTGCAACCCGGCTACCGGATGGGCCAGCTCGCCACCCGGCGGCTCCTCCAGATGACATCCGAACCCAACGGCGCCTACCGGGAAGTCATCCTCCAGTCCGAGATCCACCTGCCGACGCCCGCGCCCCGGTAGCGGTCCAGGGTCATGGGATCGTGCCTTCGGAGGCGCCCGGCGCCCGATGCGTCCGCACGGAGTCGATCGCGCCCGTGCCCCAGAGCAGCAATGGCCCGCCGAAGCCCACGATCAGGCCGACCAGGCCGAAGGTGTTGGGCGCGCCCAGCCAC
>JBGTNF010000318.1:0-5464 GCA_041743205.1 Thermomicrobiales bacterium
TGGCCGCCCTGGGCGCCTCGCGCCTGGCGCCAGCGCTGGCCCAGGACACCGTCAACCTTCAGTTCTGGACGCCAGGCGGCTCTCCCGCCTACTGCGAAGGATTTACGGACATCGGCGTCGCCTACGAAGTGGTGGAGCCTACCGTCCGCCTCGAGAGCGTCACCTGCGGGGTCGGTGACCAGAATTTCAACGAGATGTTCCTGGCCAGCATCGCCGCCGGAAACCCGCCCCACGCGACCATCGTCTGGAGCTCACCGATCGCCTACGCCGCCCGGGGCGCCCTGCAGCCGCTCGACGAGTGGATGCCGACGTCCCGGTATTCGCAGGTCGAGAACTGGCCAACGTCGGTGCTCGCCAGTTGCCAGCTCGACGGCCAGACCTACGGCCTGCCAGTTGCGGCCGGGACGTTCGCCATGGTCTACAACCAGGAGTTGTTCGAGGAGGTCGGGCTCCCCTCGGCTCGCGGCGACTTCCCAAAGACCTGGGACGATCTGCGGGCCGCCTCGGCCGCGATCACCCAGTGGGACGGCGACAATCTCGTCCGCATGGGCATGAATCCCCCGCGCCAGGCGGCTGAGTTCCCGATCTGGGTCGCCACCAATGGCGGCCAGGTTTACGACGCCGAAACCTTTACCTATAGTATCGACTCCCCGGAAGCGATCGAGACGCTGACCTGGTTCGTGGACTGGCTCGACACCGAGTACAAGGGCGACGTCATCGCGGTCGATCTCGCCAACAACTGGTCGGAAAACGTCGTCGAGGGCCGCCCGCCAACCTTCCAGGCCGGGTTGCTCGGCATCCAGGGCAACGGGTTCTGGATTACCGGCGAGTACTACAACCAGGTTGCGCCGGAAATGCCGGCGGTCGAACGGTGGAATGTCGCGTCGTACCCCGTTGGCCCAAGCGGCACGAGCACGGCCTCCGGCTACTGGCCGAACTGGGCGGTCATCCCGGCCGGCGCCGAGCACCAGGCGGAGGCCTTCGGCTACATCGACTACATCGGTGGGCCGGAGGGCATGGCGATGTGGTTCGAAAAGATTCCCGACCTGCCAACCAACGCCAACGTTCCCCTGATGGTGCCCCCAAAACTGCTGGAAATGCGAGGCGAGGAGATCGCCACCAGCATTACCGAGTTCTTCCGGTCCCAGCTCGACGTCGCGACGCCAATGTGGACATCACCAGTCGAGGACTTCGCCACCGACCAGATCACACGCGCGCTGGAGCGGGCCTACGCCCACCAGGGCGAGCCTCGGGAGCTGCTGGCCGAGGCGCAGCAGGCCTGCCAGGCCGAGCTCGACCGCGTGCTGGCCAGCCGCGAAGGGTAGGGCGAGGCTGGATCTCAACCACCGTCATTCTGAGGCGAAGCCGAAGAATTCCCGCGCGAAGCGCATCCGCCAAAGGCGGACTTGTGACGTCCGCAACACCAGGCGCCGGCTTCGCCGTCGAGTGCTTCGCACAGGTATCCAGCGGTGCGACCCTTCCTGGCGCTCAGGGTGACGTACATGGGAAACGGCGCCGCTCACCACTTCGGAGCATTCGGGAGCCGCCGCAACGCGGGAGGGCATACACGGGCAAGAACGGGGTGACGACCCTGTCTTCAGCGGCCCGTTAGCCCTCCCCTACGAAATCCGTGTGACGCATCACCCCTGCCTGCAACAGGCTGGGTCCAACGAGAGCCGGCAAGGACGGGGATATGGCAGGAACAGCGATCGCACAGGAAAAGACCGGCTGGCTCGCCGGCCGGAGCCGCCGCCAGCGGATGGGGCCGCTGGCCCGGCACGAGGCTCGGGTGGGGCTGCTCTTCGTCCTGCCGTGGATCGTGGGCCTGGTGATCTTCCTCGCCTACCCCGTCCTCTACTCGTTCTACCTCTCGTTCACGGATTACAGCATCGTCCAGGCGCCGCGGTGGGTGGGCCTGCAGAACTACGAGACGATGTTCACCGTTGATCCGACGTTCTGGACGGCGGTGCGCAACAGCGCCTACTTCGCCGTAATCTCGGTGCCGTTGCGGCTCATCATCGCCTTCCTGCTGGCGTTGATGCTGGCCATGGACCGGAAGTTCATGTCCGGCTACCGGACGCTCTTCTACCTGCCGGCGCTGGTTCCGCCGGTGGCGGGCACGATCGTGTTCATGCTCATGTTCGACCCTCGGACCGGGCTCCTCAACCAGTTCCTGGGCGTGTTCGGGGTCGAGCCGATCGCCTGGCTGCTCGATCCAATGTGGTCGAAACCGGCGATCATCATCCTCAGCCTGTGGACGCTCGGGGCCGATTCGCTGATCTTCCTGGCCGGGCTGAAGGACGTGCCGGCCGACGTGCTGGACGCCGCCGCGATCGACGGGGCCGGGCCGTTCCGGCGGATGCTGACCGTCACCCTGCCGCTGATCACACCGGTGATCCTCTTCAACCTCGTGATGGGGGTGATCGGGTCGTTCCAGATCTTCGCCCAGGCCCTCATCATCGGCGGCACCAACGGTGAGCCGCTCGACTCCACACTGATGTACATGTTGCTGCTCTACAAGAACGCCTTCCGCTACTTCGCGATGGGCTACGCCTCGGCGATGGCGGTGGCGCTGTTCGTGGCCGTGCTGGTCCTGACGCTCCTGATCTTCCGGACCGCCAGGTTCTGGGTGTTCTACGAAGGGGAGGACTCCCGATGAGCGCGTCCCAGACCGACCCGAGGACCGAGGTCCGGGGGCGATCCGCACGCTGGCGGCGGGCGCTGCCGGCGGTGCTCCAGCACGCGCTGCTGGCGTTCGCCGCAGCGGTGATGCTGATTCCGTTCTACTGGATGCTCATTTCGTCGCTGAAGACCAACGCCGAAATCTTCGCCCAGCCGATCCAGTGGCTGCCCAGCGCCCCCCGCTGGAGCACGTATCGCGATGCGATCACCTACCCGGGATTCGATTTCCTGCGCCTGCTCTGGAACAGCATTTACTACTCCGGGTTGACGACGATCGGCACGGTCGCCTCCAGCGCGGTGGTAGGGTACGGCCTGGCGCGGTTCAACTTCCCTGGCCGGGGACTGCTGTTCACACTAACCGTCAGCACGTTGATCGTCCCCGGCGTGGTCACCTTCATTCCCACGTACGTCCTGTTCCAGAAGGTCGGGCTGCTCGGGTTGTACGCGCCGCTGATCCTGCCGGCGTTCCTCGGTAACGCGTTCTGGATCTTCATGCTGCGGCAGTTCTTCCTCGGCCTGCCGAAGGAACTGGTGGACGCGGCGCGGATGGACGGGGCCGGGGAGTTCCGGATTTTCTGGCAGATCATGCTGCCGCTGATCCAGCCGGCCCTGATCGTGGTGGCGGTGTTCACCCTGCTGGCGACGTGGAACGATTTCTTCGGGCCGCTGATCTACCTCGCCGATGCCGAGGACTACCCGCTGAGCCTCGGGCTCTACGCGTTCCGGGCCCAGCGCTCGACCGAATGGGCGCTACTGATGGCGGCCTCGGTGCTGGTCACGCTGCCGATGATCGCGCTCTTCGCCTTTGGCCAGCGCTACTTCCTGAACGGGATCAAGACCACCGGCCTGGTGCGGTAAGCGGAGTCCGGATGCAGGACACGCGGCGGATGCAAGGCGCGTTCGTAGGGGTCAACCCCCGTGTTGGCCCGATCTTGGCTATCCCGATGCTTCGGGTCAACACGTATCCAGCGGGGCCAGGTTGACCCTTACGCAAACATCTCGTCACCTAGAGTGAAGCAATACCCGCATCGCGGCGGAGATGGCCTGGACGGTCGGGCCGAGGAGGCGAACCAGCGTGTAGCCCTCGCCGCTGGCGCTGGCCCAGGTGACCGACGCCGCGATGTCCGGCGACTCGGGCAGCAGCCAGCCGTCGCCGATCAGGTAAAGCGAACCTGCGATCGGGTGTTGGCCGTGGCGGCCGAGGCTGGTCAGGGGCCGCCGCGCGGGGTCGAGGCGGGCCCGTTCGATCAGGCACGTTAGACCGGCGTAGCGGGCCACGACATCGAGGCGCAGGCGGGCGAACGCGTTGACCTCGCCCATCGCGACCCGGCCCGGCGTCAGGATCTCTCCCAGGGCCAGCATTCCACCAGCGGCAACCTCGATCCGGGTCCCCTGCTCCAGCGCCGAATCCCGGTACGGAATCAGCTCACCGGGCAGGTAGACCAGCCGCCCGCCGGGTTCCACCGTGAGGCGGACATCGATCATCACCGCGCCGCCGTGAGGCGAAGGGTAGACCTTTGTCGCGCCCTGCCCACGAAGCGTCAGCGCCGCGCCGCTTCCTACGGAAACGTCGATGGCGAGGCGGTCGCCCGGAAGGCAACCCGGCCCGACGCCCTGGACGATGAGCTCGGCCGAGCCGTCACCGGCCCGGTCGCTCCGCCAGCCGATGTGGAACGGCGCGGTGCGGTAGGCGTCCGTCACCACCGTGCGGGCGCCGACTCGTCCGGCCCGGATACGAAGCTCGCCAGTCGGATGTGTGGCGATGGTCTGACACTCGCCTGCCTGATCGACGACGTCAGCTGGCATGAAGGGCGGTGTGAGCGTGCGCTTCGACCTGCGCATCGAGCCAGCGGACGACCTCAGCCACACCTTCGGAATCACGGAGGTTCGTAAACAGGGTCGGGCGATCCCCGCGCTGGACTTTCGCGTCGCGCGCCATGACCTCCAGCGAGGCACCGACCATCGGCGCGAGATCCGTCTTGTTGACAATCAACAGGTCGGAGCGCGAGGTGCCCGGTCCGCCCTTGCGCGGAATCTTGTCGCCGCCGGAGACGTCGATGACGAAGACCGAGGCGTCCGCCAGTTCGGGACTGAAGGTGGCGGAGAGGTTGTCGCCGCCGCTTTCGATCAGGATCAGGTCGAGATTGGGGTGGCGCGTTTCGAGGTCGCGGACGGCCTCGAAGTTCATTGAGGGATCGTCACGAATCGCGGCGTGCGGGCAGCCGCCCGTTTCCACGCCGAGGATGCGGTCAGCGTCGAGCGCGGTGTGGCGCACGAGGAACTCGGCGTCCTCAAGGGTGTAGATGTCGTTGGTGATGACGGCCATGTCGTAGCGGTCGCGAACGGCTTCGCAGAGGCGCCAGACGAGGGCGGTCTTGCCGGTGCCGACGGGGCCGCCGATTCCGATGCGAACGGGACGCCGGGTGTGGATGTGCATGCGGGTCCTTTCAAGGGTAGGCCGCCACAAGGGCGGCCACTACTAGGATCCATCTCTGGTAGGGAAGGGCCTTGTGCCCTCCCGCAGCCTCGCTACAGTCGAATTGCGAGGATCGGTACGGGTTCGCTAAGCTCGGTGCAGGCTCCGATCGACTCCTACATAGGGCCTCACGATGCGAACATCCGGGCCGGGAGCGAGGGCTGGCGCAGCCCGGCGATGTCGATCAGCGGGGTGTAGCCGCCAAGGTCGTCGATCGCGAGATCCGTCGCCGCGTCCAGGGCCGAGGCCAGGTCCGGCTCCAACCGGGCGACGATCCGTTGGGCTGCGCCCTGGCCGATGACGCCG
>JBGTNF010000319.1:0-2804 GCA_041743205.1 Thermomicrobiales bacterium
TCGAATTGGCCCGGACCGCCGACGCGGCCGGGATCGAATCGCTCTGGCTCCTCGAAGACCCTGACGGCTGGGACGCCTTTGCGGTCCTCGGGGCAATGGCAAGGACCACCGAGCGCATCCGTCTCGGCACTGGGGTTACCAATCCGTACTATCGCCACCCATCGCTGCTGGCGGCGTCGGTTGCGACGCTCGACCTGCTCAGCGATGGCCGCGCCTTCCTGGGCCTGGGACGGGGCCAGGCCGAATGGTACGAGCGATCACTCGGGCTGAAGGTTGGCAAGCCGCTCCGGGCGCTGCGCGAGTCGTTCGACCTGCTGGACCAGTGGTGGTCGCCCGGGATGCGGGCGACCAGCGACGACGACGCCACTGAGTTCGCGGTCGACGGCTGGGAGCGTGTATTGCGGCCAATTCAGGACCACGTGCCGATTTACCTTGCCGCGGTTGGCCCGATGGCGCTGAAACTGGCCGGGGAACGTGCGAGTGGCGTGCTCTTCAACGATCTCTCGTCGATCACGTTCATGCGCAAGGCAATCGAATCGGTGCGGGCGGCGGCCCGAGCTAGCGGGCGCGATCCGGGATCGCTCTCGTTCTACGCTCGGGCCGCCGTCGCGATCACGGACGATCCGGAAGCCCTGTACGAGCGGCGGAAGTCCACCGTGGCGGCAATCCACGTCCTGCCCGGCATGGAACGCCTGCTCGAATCACCGGGGTTCGACACGGAGCGGATCATCGCCGATGTCCGGGGGGCAATGCGAACGGAAGAGACGCTCGCCGCAGGTGGGGGATTCGGCGATCTCCGGCGCGCGGGCGATCTCGACGCGGCGAAACGGGCGATACCAACGGACCTGATGCGCGAACTGGTGGTGGCCGGCACGGCGCCGGAGGTTCGCGCCAGGCTCGCCCAATTTCAGGCGATCGGCATTACCCACGTCTTCCTCGCCGCCCTGGGCCAATCGGCGACGGTCGACTCGCTTGGCCACCTGTTGCGGGATCTGGGATGAGGTCTGGAAATGCGTGAATGTCGACCCTGAAGGCCCGCTTCGACGAGCATGAGGCCGAGCGGCTGCTCCGTGGACGCTACCCTGACGTGCGCGGTCTCACCGCCCTCACCGGCGGGGAGGCGTCGCGCGCCTTCGCCTTTTCGACTGGCGATAGGCGGATGGTGCTTCGCGTCAATCACCAGTTCTCGTACCGGCGCGACGCCTGGGCCAGCCAGAAATTCGCGGGTTCGGCGGTGCCTGCTCCGCGAGTCACGCAAACAGGGCAGGAGGGGCCGCATTTCTGGGCGGTGTCGGACATGGCGCCCGGTACCCCGATGTCGAGCCTGCCCCCCGGAGACATCGAACCGGTGAAGGCTGATCTCGTGCGGGTGCTCGTGGCTATTCACGAGACGCCGATCCAGGATTCGGCCGGGTATGGCCAGATCGACGACGACGGGAACGGCGCCGCCACGAGCTGGCGCGAGTTCCTGGCCGGCGATGGCCGTTATGGTTCCTTCGTCGATTGGGAGCGGGCGCTGTCGGCCGCGGGGCCCGTTCAACGCTCGCTGGTCGAGGAATCCTGGAGGGTTGCGGACACGCTGCTGGCACAATGCCCCGAGGATCGGGCTTTCAACCACGGTGATTTCAGCCTGGATAACATCCTCTCCGCCCGCCAGCGCATCACCGGCGTGGTCGATTGGAGCAACTGCCTCTACGGCGATCCCATCTGGGATGTGGCCTGGACCGATTTGTGGACGTCCAAACTCGGGTTCGCGCCAGCGTACCTCGAGGCGAACCCAACCCCGGACGGTGACCTTCGCCTGCTGTGCTACAAGCTGCTCATGGCTGCCCAGTCGCTCGGCTTCTACATCCATACGGAACAACCTGACAAGGGCCGCTGGCTGCAATCGCGACTTGACGGCCTGCTCCTGGAAGCACGGCTGGTTCCGCGCCGGTAGTCGAGGAATCACAAGTCATGCTCACCACGTCCCATGGGACGTTGGCCGTGGCGATTGGTCTTCGGCCTGCCCGCTCCTGGCGGCTCAGGGTTCTCGCCCGGTTCCGTAACCATTCCCCCGGATGACGCGTCTCTTAAGGTGAGAGGCAAGCGGAATCGACTGACACAGCTTTTCCACCCCCTTCCCAACGCCGTGCCTCTTGCCGGAGCACCCGGAGCCGCGCTCGTCTCGCCTCTCCCAAGGCGCGTGACCGTGGGCGGAACCGGGTCTCCGGTGGCCGAAGCCAAACGGCGGTCGTGGGTGTGAAGGGGTAGCTGCTCTTGCCGGACGGGCGACCGCATCCGGCGGGCAGGGTTCCGTTCGGTTCTTTTGTCCGGCAAAGCAGGGTACGCTCTCCACAACACCACAGCGCGGAACCAGAATCATTCGACGGCCATTTCCGGGCAGTCATGTCGTCACATCGATCAGCCGGCACCGGCGACCACGCGGAGGACCTCGATGCACAGGAACCACCAGGACCCATCTTCCATGCGACGCGGCATGCGGGAGGGCGCGGCGGCGCGCCGGGTGCGGCGGCTGGTCTCGCTTCGTCGCGGGGGGCGGCCCAGCCTGACCGCCCTGTTCGTGCATCTGATGGTGGCGATCACCCTGGGCGCCGGGTTGCTGATGCCGCTGACCGAGGCCGGGCAGGCACTTGCCAATCCTGGATTCGAACCGCAGCCAGCCCGGACCCCCGAAGCCGGGGCCCGGACTGGCTGGCTGGACGGGCTCAGAGCTTGAGCACGGCCTCGGTGATCTCGATGTCGTCCTTGAGCGGCCGCTTGGCGCCCAGGCCCTGCTTCTGCAGCTTGTCGTGGTAGACCTT
>JBGTNF010000320.1:0-3702 GCA_041743205.1 Thermomicrobiales bacterium
GGAGCCTGTCACCGGCGACGTTCGGCTCAAACTGTACAAGGGGACCTGTGAGGCGGTCGGCATGAAATCGCCGTACAGCCTCTACGATGAAGCCCTCGCCACCTTCGGCGAGGACGATGTCTACCAGCAGTCGGACGCCGAAGGGTTCATACGCCTCTTCGGGCTCGGGCAAAAGGTCGCCAACCAGCGCGACCGTAAGGCCCTCGGAGCGGAGATCGCACGATGACGACGACCGGCCACCACGGCATCGAGCAGGAGCGGCTCGCCCGCTCTCCCTCGGGGCGGCCCACGCGCCGCGTCCGTACGACGCGCTGACGGCCGCCGACCGTTAGCGCCTGCCGCTGACCTACAACTCAAATCAGTACACGTCTCACCCGCACAGACGGGGACCAGTACGACGCAGGCACGCCCAAGCGACCCGGGGATGGTGAAAGCCCGGGACCAGCGGACCTGCGCGGAACGCGCCCCGGAGCGGCCGGCCGAAGAAAGATGCTCCCCGCAGGATCGTCAAGTAGGCCCGGATGGGTGGCTCCCATGGAAGCAACAGCCGAGAGATGCGTGGACACCGCCGGTTGGCGTTCCCCGTTCGCGCAAGAAGGGTGGTACCGCGGGATCTTACGCCTCTCGCCCCTTCGGTCTACTGCACGGACATCACGTCCGTGGAGTGGATCGGCGTTCGCGCACCAATTCGTGCCGAGCCCGACCTCGAAGGGAGCACCCCATGTCACAACTGTCCGCCGCCCAGGCGGTTTCGCCAACCACGACTGCCACCGAAACGCCCGTCTTGCACTCCGTGCCGACCGTTAGCCAAGACCTCTCCGGCTCGGCGATGGATCGCGCCGTGGTGCTTGGCGGGCCGCAAAACACGACCCTGCCGTCGTTTACCGTCAGCCCCCGGCTGCGCGGCCGGCACGTGCTGGTCGACACCGACTTCACGCCTGATGAAATCAGCGAGGTGATCGACACCGCGATCCGGATCAAGCGGCTCTACCGGTCCGGGCAGCCGCACGGCTACCTGGCCGGCAAGACCCTCGGGATGATTTTCCAGCACCCCAGCACCCGGACCCGCGTCTCCTTCGAGGCCGGGATGGCCCAGTTGGGCGGCCAGGCGATCTTCCTCGGCGTCAACGACCTCCAGATGAAGCGGGGCGAGACGATCGGCGACACGGCCCAGATCCTCAGTCGCTACGTCGACGCCGTCGTCGCCCGCGTCGCCGATCACAACGATCTCGTCACCCTCGCCAGCTCGGCCTCGATTCCAGTCATGAACGGGCTCTCCGACAAATGCCACCCGCTCCAGGCCCTGGCCGACCTGCAGACGTTACAGGAAACCTTCGGCGAGCTGAAGGGGCTCAAGCTAACTTACCTCGGCGACGGCAACAACATGGCCTCCTCCCTGATGCTCTCCGGCGCGGCGATGGGCGTCAGCGTCACCGTGGCGGCCCCGCCGACCCTGCAGATATCGCCAGACATCCTGACCCATGCCCAGTGGCTCGCCAGCCACAACGGCGCAACGATCGAGGTCACCACGGATCCCGCCTCCGCCGTCAAGGGCGCCGACGCGATCTACACCGATGTCCACGTCAGCATGGGGCAGCTCGACGGCGCCGCGCGGGCCGTGGCGCTCGCCCCTTACAAGGTCACGGCCGGCCTGATGGCCGATGCGAATCCCAGGGCCGTCTTCATGCACTGCCTGCCGATGCACCGCGACGAGGAAGTCTCGACCGAGGTGGCCGACGGCCCGAAGTCGATCATTTTCGACCAGGCCGAAAACCGCCTGCACATGCACAAGGCGCTCTTGCTGCACACGCTTTGTTAGGTCTGGTCGCCGCCGACCGGGAGCAGGATTCGATGATCGATCTGGCAACCAACTCGCCGCCCGAGGAGACCGAGCTGGATCCGGCCGCGGCCTGGGTCACGTTCGATCCGGGCCTGCACGGCAAGAGCATCCTGGCCGACACCGACCTCACGCCGGAGGAGATCCTGCGCATCGTCGAAACTGCCGCCACGCTGAAGAAGCTCCGGCGGGACCACGTCCCGCACGCCTGGCTGGCCGGAAAGACGCTCGGCCTCATCTTCCAGCACCCCAGCACCCGCACCCGGACCGCGTTCCAGGCCGGGATGGAGCAACTCGGCGGCCAGGCGATCTTCCTCGGCGTGGATGACCTGCAATTGCGGCGGGGCGAGACGATCGCCGACACGGCGGCGATCTTCAGCCGCTACGTCAACGGCATCGCCGTCCGCGTCGAGGAGCTGGCCGACATGCGGGAGCTGGCATCCGGGGCGACGGTGCCGGTCTTCAATGGCCTGACGTCGACCAACCACCCGATCGAGGCCCTGAGCGATGTCTTCACCCTGAAGGAACGTTTCGGGCGCCTCAAGGGACTGAAGTTCGCCTACCTCGGCGACGGCAACAACATGGCCGCCTCGCTGATGCAGATGTGCGCGGCGGTCGGCGTCGATTTTGCCTACGCCGGACCGAAGAAATACCAGCCGGATGCGGCCGCGACCGAATCGGCCCGGGCCCTCGCCGACGCGGCCGGCAGCACGCTCACGCTGACGGACGATCCGTTCACCGCCGTATCGGGGGCCGACGCCGTCTACACCGATGTTCACGAAAGCATGGGCGAGCAGGTCAATCCCGGCAAGCTGATGGCGCTGGTGCCGTACCGGGTCACGGAACGTGTAATGAAGACGGCGAAGCCGGAGGCGGTCTTCATGCACTGCCTGCCGTTGCACCGCGGACAGGAAGTCGAATCCGAAGTTGCGGATGGTCCCCAATCGATCATCTTCGACCAGGCGGAAAACCGGCTCCATGTCCACAAGGCGGTGTTGCTGCAGGCGCTGCATGACGAGCGTCGCCTGGTCCATGCGGAAGAACCGGCTGGAGCGCGCGCGTCAGGGTAGATGATACGAAGCGGACGCACGGGCGCCCGCGATACGAAGTCACAGGAGTCGTTCATGGCAGCGTTGCAGTGTCCGGAATGCGCGGCGGATCTCGAAATCGACGACAGCGTGGAGCAGGGCGAGATCATCCCCTGCCCGGAGTGCGGGGCCGACCTCGAAGTGCTCGGCGTCAAGCCGACCGTGCTCGGTCTCGCCCCGGAAGAAGGCGAGGACTGGGGAGAGTAGGGCCCTCCATCGCACTCCACCGCAACCGTCATTCTGAGGCGAAGCCGAAGAATCCCCGCGCGAAGCGCTTCGGCCGAAGGCCGTGTCGGTGACGCCTACCGCCAACGTCCGCTGACGCGGACCGGCTTCGCCGGGGGATTCTTCGCTGACGCTCAGAATGACGGGTCTTGGGGAACGGCGTAAATGGTGGCCGGCACAAGACCGGCCAGTACGACGGATGTTTGCGTAGGGCTGCGGAGCTTGCTCCGCCCGTACCCTGAGGAGACCAACGTGACGGCAATTGGCGTGCTCTGCGCGCGTGTGCGCGTGGAAGAGAAACAGATCATCGCGGCCATCGGCGCAGCCGGGTTCGTTGCGATGCCCGTCTCTCCCGCGAGCGCGCCCTTGCCTCCCGGCCCGGCGTCGGCGGACTTTCCGATGCTGGGTGAAATCTTCGACGCCGCAACTGGCGAAACCAGGCGCCAGCCGGTCGCCGTGTTGATCGACCGCGCCGACAACCGCTCGGTCGCGGCGTCGACCTTGCCAGTAGCCCGCCTGAACGGAATCCGCACGGTCGACGCCGGCGTGATC
>JBGTNF010000321.1:0-3732 GCA_041743205.1 Thermomicrobiales bacterium
GTTGCGTAAAAGGAAGATGGGTCCTTGTTCAGGCACGTGTTCGGGCGTGGCGCCAGCCGGCCTGGTTGGACGCCACGTGATCGCGAGGGGAAGTCTTTTCCATGCTCGATCCAGTGAGTACCGGTGAATTGGAGCGAATTCACATCAGCGGCAATGGCGACGACGCGGTCAGGTGGCAAGGCGTGTTCGTATCCTGCGGCGGCCACGGAGCCGACTCCTCGACCACGATCGTCTTCGAGATCGAGCCAGGCAACCGCCTCGGCTGGCACACGGACCAAACCGAGGAAACGCAGTACATCGTTGCCGGTACCGGCGAACTGCAGCGCGACGACGGCACGTTCCGGGTCGGGCCGGGGAGCGTCTTCGTCCTGCCGACCAACGTCGGGCACGATCTGGTCAACACCGGCGCCGAGACCATGCGGTGCGTGGCCTTCTTCGCGGCGGCGATGTTCACGCAAACCTTCGACAACGTGATGCTGCCGCCGAACAGCCACGTGATCGGCACCCCGAACCGGATGGGCGAGGGAGCCCCGCCGCCGAGAGAAGTTTGATGCGGACGTGGGATCACTGGTGGGTACGGGTGCCTGGTCATCAGCATCGCCCCGCTCGAAACGCGGTGCTGTTCTGGAACGCACGGTGTTCAAGCGACGTCGGTTTAGGCCGGTGGCTGGTTCCCAGGCTCAGGCGCCCGGGAACCAGCCCGCCGGGAACCCGGGCGTCATAAGCATGCCCCTTCCCCATCGACTGATTGAAAGCCGAGCATACGCTGACCAAGGAGACCACTACTGGCAAGCTCCTGATAAGCTGCGTTCAGGTGCGATTGCGTAACCGCGATCGATCCGCCTTCGGCCACCGACAACACGGCCGCCCGCCGCAACAGTTCCTTGATCCAGGCCGGGCTGGCGCCCTCGGTCGCGCCGGCGACGCCGAGGTGCGTGCGGATGCGGTCGATGAGGACGGGTCCGGCGGCGGGCACGCGGCGCCGCATGGCATTGAGGAAGTCGAAGTAGGCGGCGCTGAATCGTTCCGGGGAGAGCTCGTCACTGGGCATGACGTTCACCTCTGGCAGGGGTGGAGATGAATTGCGATGTCGATTTAATTTCACTTTACCTCGAATTAAAGCGCTTTGCAGGTTCGTTGCAAGCCTCTGTTCGTACGGTTGCGGAGCTTGTCTCCGCCCGTGGTAGGCAACACTAAGCAACCTTCTTGGAAACCGCTGTAGTGTAGAGGCCGAACATTGCGGTTGTGACTCCCATTGTGGTATCGCGTCAGTCGCCTGCCTCGTGAGCTGCAGGGGCGGACCTGATTCGACCTTATGACGGATCTGGCCAAGAACGATCTTGTCGAATCTGTTGTCCACCCGTTGCAGGCGGCACGCGACCCGGTTCGGTACCCAAATGTGAATCACACCCGAACATTGCGTCGTACGGCGACATGCTGAAAATGCGCGATACCGACCAACCCTGGGCGCCGGGTCATAACCCCTGGACTAGTGTGGTCGTCGGGATGGACATCCCTATTCGGATAACGGACGTTGTCGGGGGTATGGTCGTTGGATCCATGCGAAACGAAGCGCCGAAATCAATGACGTTTGCGATGAAGGGATACCCTGCTTGGAGCCAAGCATAGTGCTGAAGTACACAATATGCTTCATCCAGCATAATGATTCGATCCTCATGCTCTATCGTCACCGGCCTCCAAACGCATCCTTATGGAACGGGATCGGTGGAAAACTTGAGGATGGGGAGAGCCCGTTAGCCGGAATGTATCGCGAGGTTGCCGAGGAAGCCGCCATCGCACTCGAGGAGGCTGAAGAGGTGCGCTTCGCGGGAGTCGTCACCTGGCCACGTGGAGGTGCATATTCCGAGGCGTCTGAAGGGATGTATGCGTTTATCGCAAGACTCCATGACTTGTACATACCTTGGACTGATGATCGAACGATTCCGGAGGGCGTGCTGTCCTGGAAGCCCATGGAGTGGGTCTGCAACCCGCAGAATGACCTAGTTGTCGAGAACATTCCGCTGTTCTTGCCTCGCATGTTGGAGGGTGGCGACCAGATACACGTTCACTGCAACTATGCCGATGGCAGCTTGTTGGGTATGGACATTCGGCCCCTTGAGCGAAAGCCCGGGATCAATACGGACTTCGAGTGACCGGTTACGGAGCTCAGACCCGCTGGGAATTCGATTCGATGACGCCTGCGTGATGGGAACGTAGGGGAAGGCCCTGTGCCTTCCCGAGGCTGCACGGCGTGGCAAAGTGTCTATTTGGTGCAACCGAAAGCTCAGCACCCGTTGCTGGACGCACGAACGCTCGTGACGCAATCGTCACGAGCGTTCGTGCATATCTGGGACAGCGCTTCGACACGCAATGTCGGAGGGGAGGGCCCGTGTGCCCTCCCGTCGATTCCAGACTCTGCGGGCCGGCACACAGGCCGGCCCCTACAGATGGGCCGCTCGGATCAGTCGGCGGCGCCTTCGGCCGATTCCTTGGCCACCAGCTGGAGCTCGACCACGGCGGTCGGGACGACGCGCCAGAAGCTGGCGACGGTTTCGGACCAATTAGCCAGCAGCTCGGCGGCGTGGGCGCTGCCAGTGGCCTCGACGTGACGCTCGATCAGGGCCCGGACCTCGTTGGCCTCGCCGCCCTCCAGGCGACGGATCGCGACCGACTCGGCGTTGTACTTGCCGGCGAAGGCGTCGGCCTCCTCGAGCACCCAGGCCGTGCCGTTGGTCATGCCGGCCCCGAAGTTGTTGCCGGTCGGGCCGAGGATGACCGCCTGGCCGCCCGTCATGTATTCGCAGCCGTGATCGCCCACGCCCTCCACGACCGCGACGGCGCCGCTATTGCGGACCGCGAAGCGCTCGCCAGCCGTGCCGGCGAGGAACACGGAGCCGCCGGTGGCCCCGTAAAGGATCGTGTTTCCGGCGATCGTCTGCGGCGTGTCGAACGGGGCGGTGCGGTCCGGGAAGATCGCGATCTCGCCGCCGCTCATGCCCTTGCCCACGTAGTCGTTGGCCTCGCCCTCGAGTTTGAGCGTCAGGCCCGGGACGGCGAAGGCCCCGAAGCTCTGGCCCGCGCTACCCCGGAAGCGAAGGTTGACCCGGTCCAGCGGCGTCGGCGTGTTCTCGCGGAGCACGGTCATCGCGCCAGCAATCCGGGCCCCGACCGTGCGGTGCTCGGTGTGGATCTCGCCCTCGAAGTCGACCGATTGCCCCTCGGCCAGGCGGGGTTCGATCCGGGCCAGGATCCGGGTGTCGAGCGTTTCGGCCGCGTTGTGGTCGATCTCGACCGTCTTGCGGCGGGCCTCCGGCGCGGCCGGTTCCGGCAGCAGCGAGCTGAGATCGAGCAGCGCTGCGCGACCCTCGACCGGCTTGACCTCGATCAGGTCCGTCCGGCCGATCAGCTCGGCGATCGAGCGGGCGCCGAGCGCGGCGAGTTCCTCGCGGATCGCTTCGGTGAGGCGGTTGAAGTAACCGATGACGTCTTCCGGCTTGCCGGTGTACTTGGCGCGCAGGTCCTCGCGCTGGGTGGCGATCCCGGTCGGGCAGGTGTTGAGGTGGCACTGGCGGGCCATGTCGCAGCCGATCGCGACGAGGACCGAGGTACCGAAGCCGAACTCGTCGGCCCCAAGCAGGGCGGCGACCAGCACATCCTCCGGCGTCTTGAGCCCGCCGTCGGTGCGGAGGCGGACGCGGGAGCGCAGGCCGTTCATGACCAGCGTCTGCTGGG
>JBGTNF010000322.1:0-16516 GCA_041743205.1 Thermomicrobiales bacterium
TCTCGAAGTGTTCCAGCACAATCCCCGCGCGCAACGCGCCTACGCTCGCGTCGGTTTCCAGGAAACCGGACACCACCTGGAGTGGGTCGCCCGCGAGAAGCGCCAGATTGACGTGCGTCACATGAGCATCGCGCGGGCTGCTTGGCTGGAGCGAACGGGGTAGGCGCCTCGTTCGCCCACTGAGCGCCCCTCAGACGAATTCCGGCTGATCGGGATTCACACCCACATCGTTGCGGTGAGAGATTTCTCGACAGCCCGCAGTATCCAGCGGGGCCGGCAGCTCGAAATGACGCGCCGTTGCCGAGCGTCCGGTTTTTACACGGAGTCGGTATCAGGCCTCCCGGCTGGCCTCTCGCCGAACGAGCACATCAGCCAGGGCCTGGCGAGTCTCGTGACTCAAGCCGAGCAACTCATCCTGGGCGTCCTTGCCAAGTTCGAAACGCTCGAACATTACGCGCAGGTCATCATCGACGGCCCGAGCGGATTTCTCCTTGGTCCTGAGCGAATTGAGGTCGGAGCCCAGGGCAGCCGCGATGTTGTCGAGCACATCGTAGGAGGGAACGGTGAGACCGCGCTCAATGCGGCTGAGATGCGACGGGGATATTTCCGCGCGATCAGCCAGCTCATTGAGGGAGAGTTTTCGACGGAGGCGCATCGAGCGCAACGTGGGACCCACGCGTTGGCGCACCATTCGTGTCCCGTGGCGTCCTGACATCTCAATCACGCAGCGTCCCTTTCCATCGACGTCATTTCCAGGCGCATGCGACGCCTGCCTGTATGCCAACTTGTACGAGTCAAAACGGCTTCGCAGATCATTTTGACCTTACGCAAACGGGCGAGATTCACTCGCATCCCGGCTGGTTCGGCCGATCCGGACGGAGCGTCGAACATCCAACGGAGTGGCTCCCTTCGTATCACCGGCAGATAACCGGCGTTCCGGAATCAGGCGCCCAATCGGTCAGTCGATGTGGCGAACTGGACCCTGACCAAACCGCAAACGCCAGAACTTCCTATAATGATTCGATGCGAGAGTACGCGACCTCTCCGGCCCACCGCTCTCGGCGCCCACATTCCAGGCCGGATCGACCTCCCATAAGGACACGTTTGCAATGCCGATTGCGCCTCAAACACCCGGCGGCAACCCAGGCGAAACGATTCCCCCTACCCCAGTCCTCGACTCGATCGCCGGACCGGCCGATCTTCGGGGCCGGTCCCTGCGCGATCTCAACCAGCTGGCGGCTGACCTCCGCCAGGAACTGATCCAGAGCGTGACCAAAACTGGCGGCCACCTCGGCGCCAGCCTCGGCACCGTGGAACTTGCCATTTGCCTGCATTACATCTTCGAGTCGCCGCGCGACAAGATCGTTTGGGACGTCGGGCATCAGGCGTACGCGCACAAGCTCCTCACTGGCCGGCGCGACCGCTTCCCCACCCTGCGCAAGGAAGGGGGCATGTCGGGCTTCCTGAGCCGAGACGAGAGCGAGCACGACGCCTTCGGCGCCGGGCACGCTTCGACCTCGATTTCGGCCGCGCTGGGGATGTGCGTGGCCGAGGGCCAGGTCGCCGATCCAGCCAAACGCGGCAAGGTCGTGGCCGTGATCGGCGACGGCGCGCTGACCGGCGGCATGGCGTACGAGGGGCTCAACAACGCCGGACACCTCGATCTCCCGTTCATCGTCGTCCTCAACGACAACGAGATGTCGATCTCCCCCAACGTCGGCGCTATCAGCAAGTACCTGGACCGGGTGCGCACCGACCGACGCTACAACCGGGCCAAGGACGAACTGGCCGAACGCATCGAACGGTTGCCGCAAGGCGAGGTGCTGGTCGAGTTCGGGAAACGGATGAAGGACTCGTTCAAGGAGTTCATCTACCACTCGATGATCTGGGAAGAGCTGGGCTTCACCTACATCGGCCCGGTCGACGGTCACGACATCCGGGCCACCGTCCAGGCGCTTCGCCAGGCGACGGACATCGATGGACCGGTGTTCGTCCATGTGCTGACGAAAAAGGGCAAGGGCTACGATCCGGCCCTGACCGATACCGAGCGCAGTCACGCGGTCAGCGCCCCAGCGGGCGCCGGAACGGTGACGAGCCCGACGCCGCCGAAGTACCAAGACGTGTTCGCGGACACCCTGGTCGAGATCGGGGCCAACGATGAGCGCGTGTTCGCGATCACGGCGGCGATGCCGACCGGCACGTCGCTGGTGAAGTTCGCGAAGGCACACCCCGGCCGGTTCTTCGATGTCGGCATCGCCGAGCAGCACGCGGTCACGTTCGCGGCGGGCCTGGCCACGGCCGGGATGCGGCCGGTCGTCGGCATTTACTCCTCGTTCCTGCAACGCGCCTACGACCAGATCATCCACGACGTGTGCATCCAGAACCTGCCGGTGATCTTCGCGCTCGACCGGGCCGGGTTCGCCGGGGACGACGGCCGCACCCACCACGGCGTCTACGACCTCAGCTACCTGCGCTGCATCCCGAACCTGACGGTGATGGCGCCGAAGGACGAAAACGAGCTCCGGCACATGCTGGCCACCGCGATCGGCCACACCGATGGCCCGATCGCGATTCGCTATCCTCGCGGCGCGGGTGTCGGCGTGGCGATGACCGACGCGCTGACGCCGCTGCCGATCGGCCGTTCGGAGATCATCCGCAACGGGTCGGACGTCGGGATCCTGGCGGTCGGCTCGACGGTGCTGACCGCCGAACGGGCGGCAGACGACCTGGCTCGGGACGGGATCGACGCCACCGTGATCAACGCCCGGTTCATCAAACCGCTCGACGAGTCGCTCATTCTCAACCTCGCCCACACCCACGGCGCTCTGGTGACGATCGAAGAGAGCGCGGCCAAGGGCGGGTTTGGCTCGGCGGTCCTCGAATTGCTCTCGGCCAATGGTTCAACCACTCCGGTCAAGATCATGGGCGTTCCGGACCGGATCTTCGAGCAGGCGTCGCAGGCGCGCCTGCGCGAGCTCGCCGGCCTGGGTATCGCGGACATTGTGGTGGCCGCGCGGCTGGTGGTCTCGCGGAAGTCACCCACCACGGCGATTGTGATAGAACCCGTCGCGACCAGCTGAATGGGGGCGACGCCATGGCTCTATCAACCGGCAACCCAGTCACTACGCCGCTGGTCGACGACACGGCCTCGGCGGCCCTGGCGTCAATGGCGTCGCTGATGGAAAACGCCGGCATGGCGCTTGATGGCGAGCAGTTGCGTCAGCTGGCGGCCTATCGCGATCTCCTCTACTCCGTCAACCAGTCGACCAACCTGACGGCCATACGCGACCTACCGGGCATCGAGCGGCGGTTGATCCTCGAATCCCTGAGGCTCGTTGCGCCTCTCCGATCCCTGCCTGACACGACCTCACGGCGGACCTTACTCGACGTTGGAACCGGCGCGGGCCTGCCTGGCCTCGTGCTGGCGATCGCCTGTCCCGAGTTCTCGGTATTCCTGCTCGACGCCACGAGCAAGAAAGTCGCCTTCCTCGACCGGGTCGTACAGGAGCTGGGTCTGGGCAACGTGACCACGATTCACGCCCGCGCCGAGGAGATCGGGCAACAGCCCCGATATCGCCAGGCGTTCGATGTCGTCTCCGCCCGCGCCGTGGCGACGTTGCCCGCCTTGCTCGAGCTAGGCCTCCCGTTGCTGCGGCCAAACGGCCGGTTGCTTCTCCCGAAAGGCGTCGCCATCGACGAGGAGTTGGCGGACGGTCACCGCGCCGCGGCAATCCTCGGCGGCGACATCGTAACGTCGGCGCCGCTGCCAGACGTGGGCTCGACCATCGATACGCGGCTCGTGATCGTGCACAAGATCGCGCGCACTCCGGTCCAGTACCCGAGACGCCCCGGCATCCCGTCCAAATCCCCGCTCGGCCTCGAACCCGGACCAGGCGCGGTTCACCACGGGAGCAACACCTCATGAGCAGCCCACCACCAAATCAGCCCATTCGTCGCCATCGCCTCTTCTATCGCAAGGAAAAGCTCCAGGGCGCCTGCTGGGAGTACGAGATCGCCGGTGGTTGGCTGGATGTGCCGGTCGAATCATCGACGCGGCACATCCTTCGCCACTCGTTCCGGTTCTATCGCCCGCGGGAGGCGACCCGGCGCACACAGGACGGCGTCGAAACCGTGCAACGGGCGGCGGCGGAACAGTGGTTCTTTCCGGATCGCTGGTTCTCGCTGCTGCGCTTCACCACGGCGACCGACACCACGATAGGGTATTACGTCAACTTCTCGCGCCCGTTGAGCGAAGTGCGACGGGACTACTACGCCGATATCGACCTTGAGCTCGACCTCTGGATCGATCTCGACGGCACGACGACCGAACTGGACCGCGACGAGTTCGAACGCGAAATCGATTCGGATCGGCTCCCCGCGGAGTGGGCCAGGGCGGTCACCGAGGCCGCCGGCAGCGTCACCCTGGCAGTGGCAGACTGCGTTGCCCGCAACGGGCCCGACATGGAGAGCACCCGCGATCCCCGCTTTGGCATCCCGGAGTTCATCCTGCTCGCCTGACAACGTCCTACACGTCCTCGGGGCGGGTGGCCTCGACCCGCTTCACGATCCCCAGCCACTTGTCGTAGGCCGCTCGCCGGGCCGGGTCGGAAAGAATTTCGCGGGCCGTGAGCAACTCGCGCAGGTTCGCCTCCGAGGCCGTTCCGGACGCCGTGTCCGGGTGGTACTTCATGGCGAGCCGCCGGAACGCCGCCTCGACCACATCCGGGTCGGCCAACGGATCGACCTGGAGCACCTGGTAGTAGGTGCGCCCGGCCGGCTGCTGGATGCGCGGCGGGTCGGGCCGGTTCTCCTGCTGCCGGCCCAGGTAGGCCGCCAGTTCCAGCTGGTTCATCAGCTGGCCGGAAACGAACCCGGCTTCCTTTTCGGGAATGCCCCATTTCCCGTGGCAGGTCATGCACTCCATGACCATCTGGGAGCGCACGTTCATCGTGGGCACGAAGTAGAGGGTCAGCTTTCGCTTCGTGTCATACACGGCGAAGACCGACGACTTGCGACATGTGGGACACTCATTGACGAAGAATCCCCGCTGATCGATATAGTCGCGGGAACCAATGATCGGGAATACCAAGGGGTCGTCTACTCCAGCGCGTGCTCGAACCTGCGCTGACTGTAGCAGGATTCGGCGAGGGGCAACCAGTACCCTCCCTGCCCGGCTGCCATGAGGGGGAATCGACGAATTGACCACTGATTTCACGCCGCCGTTCGTTCGACTGTGGCTCGCGACAGTCCGGCAAAGCAGCTTCGCCGGGATTGCCCGCGAACCTTCGTCCACGGCCATCTTTTCGGCCGACATGATCAACGGATTCCTGCATTTTGGGCCGTTGGCGTCAAACCGGGTCCAGAGTCTGGCGCGGCCCGTGACGGACCTGTTCCGGGCGGCCTGGGATCATGGCATCCGAGACTTCGTGCTTTGCCAGGACACGCACCATCCGAGCACGCCCGAATTCGACGCCTACCCGCCGCATTGCCTGGACGACTCCGCGGAGTCCGAGACGATTCCTGAGCTCGCCAACCTGCCCTTCGCCGGGTCCTTCACGATCGTCGAGAAGAATTCCTTGAGTCCTTCGATTGGCACGGTGCTCGATGGCTGGCTGGACGCGAACCCTCAGGTTACGACCGCGATCGTGGTTGGCGACTGCACCGATCTATGCACGTACCAGCTGGCGATGTACCTGAGGATGCGGGCGAACGCATTGAACATCCAGGGGTATTCGGTCATCGTCCCCATGAACGCGGTCGACACCTTCGATATCCCGCACACCGATTCCCACGCGGCCAGCAACGCCCACCCGGCGGACTTCTTCCACTCGGTGTTCCTGTATCACATGGCCCAAAACGGGATCGACATCGTGGCATCCATATCCTGAGCGACTCGATCAACGAGACACATTGACGGAGCGTCTTCCTGACCCGAGATTGTGGGCGGCGCCGGAAGGTCCAACCGGGTCCAGTCCGAGGAGTAGCCTGGCATGCCCATCGTCCAGAGCGGCCTGATTACCGAGGAACGGGAACGGCGCTATATCGCGGACCCGACCATCACGCCGATCCCCACCGCCCTCTACACGGACCTCTACCACGTCGATGCCGCTTACGTGGCGTGGCGGAGCGGCCAGATGGGGTCGGCGACCTTCGACCTGTACACGAGGTCGAACCCGTTCGGCGGCGGATTCATGCTGACGGCCGGGTTGGAACCGGCGCTGGATTATCTGCGGGCGTTCAAGTACACGCGGCAAGACCGTGATTACTTGCAACAGGTCAAGGGCTACGCGCCGGCGTTCCTGGAGTACCTGCGCACGTTGCGGTTCACCGGCGAGTTCCAGGCCATCGCCGAAGGCGAGGTCGCGTTTCCCAACGAGCCGCTGCTGCGGATCACGGCGCCGTTTCCGGAAGCGCTGATCATCGAGTCCGGCCTGCTGCGCTCGATCGGCATCTCAACGCTGATCGCCACCAAGGCGGCCCGGCTGACGCTGGCGGCTCAGGGCCGCACCGTCGCCGACTTCGCCTTCCGCCGCGCCCACGAACCGTTCCTCGCCGCCCGGTCCGGCTACATCGGCGGCTGCGCCAGCACCTCGTTCGTCGCAGCCGCCCGGGAGTACGACATCCCTGGCTCGGGCACGATCCCGCACGCCCTTGTCCAGGCGTATGCCGACGAATTGACGGCGTTCCGGGCGGTGGCCGCGGCGTTGCCCGAGTACTCACTGCTCCTGGACACCTACGATGTCGCCCAGGGCCTCGAAAATGCGATCGTCGCCAGCCGGGAGGCTCGCGAGAACCTCGGCCATCGGATGACGGCGGTGCGGCTCGACAGCGGCGACCTGGAAGCCGATAGCCGCTTGTGCCGGGCACGCCTCGACGAAGCTGGCTTGCATGACGTCAGGGTGCTGGCGAGCGGCGATATCGACGAGTACAAGATCGAGCGGTTCGTCCGCAACGGCGCGCCGATCGCTGGCTACGGGGTAGGCGGCAACCTCGGCGTCGGGCTGGGGACGGTCGAGAGCGGGGCGGTAGGAGGCGTGATCGGCGCGGTCTACAAACTGGCCTGGTACGGCGGCGACGGAGACGAAGGCGCGTCGGCCCGGATCAAGCTTGCGGGCGGCGGCGGCAAGAGCACCTGGCCCGGCCAAAAGGTGGCGTACCGGGTTGGTGACTTCGAACGCGACCTGATCGATCTTGAAGGGGAACCGGAGCCGTCGAACAGCCGGCGGCTGCTGCAACCAATCGTCGAAAGCGGGCATCTGGTTGCCACCGTGCCGTCGATCAAGGAGGCGCGAGCAAGAGCCGAGGCGTCCTTGACGGCGCTGCCCAACCGGCTGCGCGAGCTAACGATGACCGAGCCATACGAGGTTCGGATGAGCGACGCCATCCAAACGCTTCGAGCCGAGACGATCGCGCGGCTCGCTAAGTCTTCATCGTGATGATCACTCGATCCAGTTGGTAGGGTTGCCGAGCTTGTCTCGGCCCTTGACTCTCGAAACCCTAACGTGGGCGGTTACCCGATCCGCGGCGATAGCAAAGTAGCTTGTTTCACGTCTAACGGTCGCCAACGAAAGAGGGCCGAGACAAGCTCGGCAACCCTACGAATGTTCAATCGCCAGACGTGGAATTGTAGATTTCATCGAGGTACAGAATGATCGCTTGGCGGGACTGCCGTTTCCCGCATAGCCTTACCCGAAGGTTGATCCGGCCGTAGATGGCAGATTCTCTACCTCAAACGATCACGCTCCCATCAACTTTACCTCAAACGTCAATGTTCTGAATTGGGGTATCGACGGTCGTTTCTGGCGATCGTCGGCGTGTATCCGGCGACTACTTTCCCTCCACCGCGAGCTTGATGAAGCCGGCTACGTCCTCCTGCAGCTTTTTCAGGGCGCCCTTCTCGACGTAGACCATGTGGCCGACCGGGAACTCTTCGAGCGTGAACCGGGCGTGGGCATCGGGGTCGAGCCCCATGTGGTTCAAGGTGTAGAGGGTTGCGTAGTAAGGGGTGGCGAGGTCGTAGTACCCGGACGCGACATAGACCCGCATCCAGGGGTTCTTGGCCATCGCCTCACGCAGGTGTCCGCTCGTGTCGGAGTAGCCGTCCCTGGCATCGCCCCAGTTCCAGTCGAGACTGCGGAGGATGTGGTACTCGGTGTCGTTCTCGTAACCGAGTTCGGTGCGAAAGTACTGGTTGAGCGCGGTGGTGAACGGTGGCCAGATCACGTTCAGGCTGGGATCGTAGTCAGGCGTCTCGGAAACGCCGGAGCGATCCTTGCCCGTGAAACGGCTGTCGATGCGGCCGACCGAAAGGCGCTCCGTTTTCAGCAACTCCTTGCAGAACGCCTGAATGTTCACGCGCAGGTTGGCGAGATCGAGGTATTCCCGGGTGAGACCAGTGTAAGAGGCCAGCCGATCGAGGACGTCGGCGCGGCGGGCCGCATCGAGCCGATCACCGAGCGACAATGCCTGCACGTAGTCAGATTCAATCCATCCTTCGACTTCGTCGAGAAATGCGCGCACGCCCATCTTCTTGTGCGCAGGCGACACCTTGTCGTGATACCAGGCGGTCGCCGCGTAGGTCGGCAGGAAGAGCTGGTACGGAAGATCGTTGCCGATCTGAAAGCGAGCGGTCTGCATGTTGAGGATGCTGGAGATCAGGATGATCCCGTTGAAAATGATGCCCTTGTCGGCCAGGTAGCCTGCCAGACCTGCCGAGCGGTACGTGCCGTAGCTCTCACCGGCGAGGAAGAGCGGAGAGGTCCAGCGGCTGTATCGCGAGAGGTAGAGCCGGATGAACTCACCGACCGATTCCAGATCGCCGTCGACACCCTTGGCCTTCTTGGCCATTTCCTCACTCGTGGCGCGACTGTAGCCGGTGTCGACAGGGTCGATGAAGACGAGATCGGTCGAGCCGATCCATGAGAAGTCGTTGTCGATGATCTTGTACGGCGGACGCGGCATGGCGCCATCGTCGAGCATCTCGACCCGTTTCGGCGCGAGGCCACCCATGTGCAGCCAGACCGAAGCCGAACCGGGCCCGCCATTGAACGTGAAGGTCAACGGCCGCCGTTCGCCGTCTTTCGGATTGTCGAGCGTATAAGCCGTGAAATAGAGGTTGGCTTCAGTCTCGCCCTTGTCGTTCTTGATCGGCAACTGGCCGGCGGTGGTGGTGTAGGCGATCGATTTCCCGCCAATCTTGACGGTGTGCTGTCGCACTACCGGATCGGGCAATGGGGTTTCCGGCTGGGCCGGCTTTTCCGTTGCGTCCTTGGTCTTGTCTTCAGTCATGAATGCTCCCGTAAATTATGGTCGGCACCGATTCCGATTCTGTCCGGCAGTCTATCCGACGCTCGGGCCTTGTCGATAACGCTCGACAGGACGACCGCCCGTCACGTCATGTCGAGCCCCACTCCTCGTCATGTCGAGCTTGCGAGAAACCTTCTGCGTTGTCGGGTTCGCAGCGGCGAAAAGACCCCTCGACTGCGCTCGGGGTGACGTTGGCGTCGCCGGGTTCGCTGCGGCGAAGAGACCCCTCGTCTATCGCTGCGCTGCCCTCGGGGTGACGTTGGAGGTCTTCGCCCGTAGCACCCTATCAACCAAGATCCGGGCGGCCACACGAATCGACAAGGCCTCATCGCGAAGTCCTCAAGTTCGGTCGATTCTGGGCCGCCCCTACAATTTTGCGGATTGCCTTGGGACGACCCTGTCTTCACGTAACGGGTCAGGACTGGAGCAGGCGTTGGGCTCGCTCGCGAAGCGTGGCCTCGATCGTGCTTTTGAACGGCATCGCGGCGAAGGGGTAGTCGCCAACGATGACGACATCTGCGTCGGCGACGGCCAGGCTGCCACTGATCTTGAAACCCATCGCGCGAAAGGCGAACGTCCCGCCGTCGCCGGTCCAGGTCTCCTGGAGGTCGGTGATGCGGTCTCCATACTGTTCCTTGGCCTGACCCAGGAGTCCCTTGATCCGGTTGAGCGCTTCCTGCTTGCCCAGTTGGTGGTCGACTTTCACGGTGCTCTTCGGCAAGTGATTTCTCCTCGGTCGCGTACGGAATGGCTCATTCGAGCCCGACGTCAAGAATACTCGACCGCCAACGCGCGGCAGTCATTCGATCCGATCGGCGGACGCGCCACTCGCCACCGGCACCCCTTCCGTTGGACTGGATGGGTGAGCCGTCACGCTCATGGGCATTCGCCCGGCGAGGAACGCGAGCCGACCCGCTTCCGTGCCCAATCGCATCGCCCACGCCATACGCACCGGATCGGTGGCACGCGCCACGGCCGTGTTGACGAGGACGGCATCAGCGCCAAGCTCCATCGCCAGGGCCGCGTCCGACGCCGTGCCGATGCCGGCGTCGACGACGACCGGGACCGTCACCGCATCGATGATCCGCTTGATGCTGGCCCAGTCCTGCACGCCTTGCCCGGATCCGATCGGCGAGGCGAGCGGCATCACTGTCGCGGCGCCCGCCTCCTGCAGACGGATCGCGGCGACGAGGTCGGGGCTGGTGTAGGGCAAAACGACGAACCCGTCTTCGACCAGGATCTTCGTCGCCTCGATCGTGCCCGTCACGTCGGGCCAGAGTGTTGTGCGATCGCCAATGACTTCGAGCTTGATCCAGTTCGTGCCGGTTGCGGCCCGCGCGAGTCGCGCCATTTTGACGGCATCCTCGACCGTGTAAGCGCCGGCGGTGTTCGGCAGCAGGCGGAAACGGGAGAGGTTGAGGGAATCAAGAATGCCCGCCTGCCCGTTCGCTGCGCCATCGAGATCCATGAAACGGATCGCGACCGTGACCATCTCCGTCCCGGCCGCGTCGAGCGACGCGGTCATGGTGGCATTGTCGGGATACTTGCCAGTACCCAGGAAAAGGCGGGAACCGAAGCGAACACCCGCAATATCGAGTGGATCATTCGCGACGTGGTCGCCCCCGGAAACGGCTCGAACGACATCCACCTCGTCACCTTCGCCGAGCAGGTACGTCAACCAACGGGACCGGGGCACGATGTCGCCGTTGACCGCGACCACCATCGAACGTTCGGCTTCCAGGCGCTCATCGATGAGGTCTCGAATGGTAGGAGCCTCGACGTTGACGACGCGTTCCTTGCGATTGACGATCAATTTCACAATGAACTCCCAATTTTCGTCGATGCCGGCAACGGACGTAGCGGCGTCCGTGGCGTGCCATTGGCTCGAGTGGCCGCGTCGATCAGTTGAGTGGTCGCGTGGCCGGGATCGGCGTGATCGACGATTGCCGAGATAACCGACACCCCGGAACACCCCGTGGCCACGACCTCCCCGATGTTGGAGTGGTCGATGCCGCCGATGGCGAGTACCGGGATATCGAGGCGCTCGACGAGTTCCGCGAGGGCGTCGAGCCCGCGGCCAGGTTCATCTGGGTGTGATTGCGACGAAAAGATGTGGCCAAAGGTCACGTAGTCGGCACCAAGGGCATCGGCCTCGATCGCCTCTTCAAGGGAGTGCACCGAGATCCCGATACGCGCGAAGCGGCCGAAGGGCGGCGTCAGTTCGAGCCACTCCGAGCCGAGATGAAGCCACCGCACGCCGTACTCACCGGCGACTTTGGGATCGCCGTTGACGATCAGCCGCTCGCGATCCCAGGCGGTCGTTCCCTTCAGGGCCTGGATCAACGCCACCATCGAGGGCGCCTCGTCGCGAAGTTGCACCGACCCGGCGCCGGCTTCCATCACGTCGACGATGACCGGCAGGGTGCGGTCGACCGGCCGCAGGCGCCGCATGATGCATTGGATGTGGAAATCGTGACTGGTCATGGATCATGATGCCTCGTTAATGACAACACCGCGTTCCTGAATGGGAATCGCGGTGAAAAGTGCCTGGCTGGCTCTTCGCGCCGCGCTTTCCTCCACCGTGACCGGTCAGGTTCCAAGGGTGTAATCTCAGCCCGTCGCGGGGCACCCCTAGCGCGATATGTTGCTGGAAGCGTACCAGATTCTGTTTGCCATGAGACTATTGGCGAAACGTTCGCAATCGAACATCCGTCCCGCTCCCTGCCAATTCGCAAAGAGGCCCACCATCCATGAGAACACATACCCACCGGGTCCTACAGCCAATTGCAGAAAGGTTGGCTGCTCCTGGCCAGGAAGGGCGGAGCAAGCTCCGCAGCCCTACGCGATCACTTCCTTGCAACCTTTTGAAGTCCATCGTCCTTGTCGTCGTCGTCCTGGCACTCGCGGATCCGGCGGCCATCGGGCAACGCCCCAACGCTACCGAGCCAACCGAGGGAAATCCGCTGCTGCACGGTGCGCTTCCCTGGGAACTGGCTGAGGATGCGGAGGAGATGGTGGTGCATTCGGTGACCGACGGCGATACCGTCCGCCTGACCTATCCCAACGATGACTGGTACTACAACACGCGCCTGATTGGTGTCCAGGCTCCGGAAATGGAGGGTCCGTACACGGACGAGCAGTGTTACGGTCCGGAAGCCAAGGCGTTCCTGCAGGAGCTGCTGCCCGCCGGCGCGGTGGTGTACGTGCAGCAGGACGTGTCCGACGAGGACCGCAACGGCCGGCGCCTGCGGCACGTCTTCGTGATCGACGAGGCCAGTGGTGGTGCGTACCTGGTCTCGGAGGTGCTCATCCTTGGAGGTTTTGCGCACGCCCGCTCGTATCCCCCGGACGATCTCTACGACGACGTGCTTGCCGAGGCGCAGGAGGTTGCCGAAGCGCAGGACGATGGCCTGTGGGAGGCCTGCGCCGCTTGAGATCACCAGTTACTACCGAAACGGGTTGAACTCCCGACACAATGGGGATGAGAAGAGGATCCCTGAGGTCTTGTGCGAACGCACCGGAAGATGCTTCTGTACGGTTGCGGAGCTTGCTCCGCCCTTCGTGGGCACGGCCAGTCGGGTCATGCGCGGGTAAAACGGAGGTCGGAAACTGCTGAGCACGGGCGGAGCAAGCTCCGCAACCATACGAATCGCCAAGTCGATTCATCCTCGCGAGAATTGGTGGCGCAACACACGTTAATCGCTCGTTCGTTTCCCTCCCGGCTCGCAGCCTTTATGATGTTCGTATTCCACAACCGATTGGCTGGCTCGCGCCCTGGCCGAGACGGTCATCGCGAGAAAATGTTGTCGTCGTCGAGTTCGACCTTCCGGAGAAAGGGTCCTCCCGCATGCGATCTTCCGTGAGACACAAGCACTGGACGCTGTTCGCAACCCTCTCGATCCTGGCCTTGCTGCTGGGTCCGTTGGCTTCGGCGCAGGAAGCCACGCCCGAGGCGACGCCGGTTACGGCTGCCGATGCGGCACCGGTGTTGATGTTCGCCAGCGACGGCATGCGGCCCGATTGGGTGTCGCAGTTCAGCGAATCGGGCGTGACCCCCACGCTCGGCCAGTTGAGCGAGTCCGGGGTGACCGGCGACAACGGATTGCTCCAGGCGTTCCCGCCGAACACCGGCACCGGCTGGGCAACCCTCTCGACCGGGACCTGGCCGGGTGCCCACGGCTCCGTCAACAACACGTTCTACCGAACGGGCGATGCCGATTTCAACAACAGTAGCTCCGGGTTCGACGCGGGCGTGCTCCAGAGCCAGACCATTGCCCAGGCCGCCGAGCAGTACGGCAAGTCGGTCGTGGCGGTGGGCTGGACCGGCACAGACGGGCTCATTCCTCAACTCGATGGTCCAGCGATCGATTACTGGAGCGACTACTCGTTCTCAACGGTGCTCGCCAACTACGACCTGGAAGCCGATGTCCCCTATCAACAGGTCACGCTGGCGGAAGCCAGCGGCTGGACCAACGTGCCGGAAACGTATTCCCAGGCGCTGGAACAGCAGCTCCTGCTCGGCACGAACGATGACGCCGCCGCGAATCCCGAACGCGCCTTTGATCTCTACATCTATGACTCCACCGACGATGACGCCATGAACTACGACCGGCTCACGGTCGTCCCGGTGAGCGCCGGTGACGAATCGGGCACGCCGTCGGCGTCGCCGATTGCCTCCCCCGTAGCGGCTGCGAGCGACAAGGACGGCGGCGACGCCGTGGCCGACCTGGCCGTGGGCGACTGGCAGGACGTCAAGGTCGAGCTCACGGGCGAGATGGACGGCCTGACCGCCGGCTTCCACCTCAAGCTGCTGGACCTCGCCGGTGACGCGTCCACGTTCCGCATCTACGCCACCTCGATCGCCCGCTTCAACGCAACTTACAACGGGTGCGACTACGAGGACGGCTGCGCCGAACCCACCGGCTTCGCCGAGGACATCGCCACGTCCTTCCCGAGCGCGACCGGCTCCGACTACTACCCGCTCGAACACGGCCTCATCGATGAGGAAACGTATGTCGAGCAGGGCCTGATGGCCCCGGCAACCTCCGAACTGCAACTTCTCTACATCCTCGAAGAACTGGTCGAGGAACCCGACCTGCTCATGGTCGGTGCGCCGGTGACCGACGAGTTCACGCACCAGTTCCTGGCGCTGATCACGGAAGCCGGACCCGGCGGCACGACCAATCCCCGCTTCGACGATGTCGAGAACGACGGGGAGCTGGACGGTCGCGTGGAGCAACGCACCGCCTTCATCGAGTCGGCCTACGCCGAAACCGACGCCCTCCTCGCGGCCTCGATGGGCCTCCTGGGCGACGACGCCAACGTGATGGTCACGTCGGATCATGGCTTCGCGCCGCAGTGGTTCTCGGTCAACGGCGCCTACGTCATGCAGCAGGCGGGGGTTACGCCCGCCGAGGCGACCGGCAACTGCCGGATTCCGGACGATGTCGACCCGGCGACGGTCCAGGCCAAGATCTGCGCCACCGGGGCCTCGGCCAACATCTACGTCAACCTGATCGACCGCGACACGCCGGGCGCCGTGGCCGAAGAGGACTACGACGCCGTTCGCCAGCAGATCGTCGACGCCTTCACCAACCTGACCGACCCGGACAACCCGGACGCGACGGTGGTGGACGAAGTCTTTCTCAAGGAGGACATCAACGATGCGCTCGGCGTCAACGCCGTCCATCCCAGCCGCACCGGCGACGTGGTGGTCGTCCTCGCCCCGCCCTACCAGTTCGACGCAGCCGAACCAGGCGTGGCGATCTCGCCCTCCACCTTCTTCGGGCAGCACGGCTACATGCCGGGCCTGGTCGACCTCGACGCCAACATCAACCTCCACGGAACCTTCATCGCCGGCGGTCCCGCGTTCCTCGCGGGTGAAACGCTGCCGGGCGTGCGAGCGATCGACGTCGCGCCGACCGCCGCCTTCCTGATGGGTATACCCGGGCCGGCCAACGCCAGCGGCTCGATCCTCTACGACAGCCTGGCGGACGGCGAATCGCTGACCGAACTGACGATCGTCTCGTTCAGCGACTACCACGCGCAGTTCGCACCGCTTTCGGGCTCGCCGGACAGCTTCGACGACGAGAACGCGCTCGGCGTCTCGGCCCAGCTCGGCGGCGCGGCCTACCTTTACCCCTGGTTCCAACACTTCCTCGGCGAGGCGCAGGGGCCGTCCCTGCTGCTGACGGCCAGCGACATCATCGGGGCCACGCCGCCGCTCTCAGCCTTCTTCGACGACATGCCGGCGATCGAGATCATGAACGCCTTCGGGCTCGACGCCGCCGCGATCGGCAACCACCACTTCGACGTGAACCACGAATGGTTCATCGACCTCATGCCGCAAGCCGATTATCCGTCGCTCGCCGCCAACATCGTGCTTGGGGACGAAGGCACGCCGATCGCCTTGCCGGTCGACGGCGCGACCCCGCAAGCCGACACCGGCGCCCCCTGGGCTCCCACAACCACGTTCGAGTTGGACGGCGTGACGGTCGGCGTGATCGGCATTACCACGCTCGACACGCCACAGGTCACCCGCGAAGGCGCCCTTGGCCCGTACGTGATGCTGGAACCGGTGCCGGTCGTCAACCAGTACGCCGAAGAACTCCGCGCCCAGGGCGCCGATGTTGTGGTGGTCCTCGCGCACGAAGGCGCGACGGCGGGCACACTGAGCGAACCGACTGGCCCGATCGTCGACATCGCCGACGCCTCGGTTGGCGTCGATACGATCCTCGGCGATCACTCCAGCCAGCAGGTGCTCTCGCTGCGCGAAAACGGCACGTTGCTCACCCAGAACCCGGCCCGCGGCTACTCCCTGACCCGCACCCGGATCGTTGTCGACACGGCAACTGGCGAGGTCGTTTACAAGACGGCCGACTACCACCTGCCGTGGAACATCAGCGTCGAACCGGACGAGGCGATTTCGGCCCGGCTCGACGAACTGACCACCGACATCCAGCCGATCCTCGGCGAGCAGGTTGGCGTGGCGTCGGAACCGATCCTGCGCTCCGACAACTGCGGCGGCGAAACCGGACGGCTCTGCGAATCGCTGATCGGCAATGTCGTCACCGACGCGATGCGGTTCACCTACGAGGCCGACTTCGCCATCAGCAACTCGGGCGGGATCCGGGCCGACCTGACCTGCCCCGCCGAGGACAACCCGGACGACTTCTGCGCCGCCGACCTGGAAGCGAACGCGATCACACGC
>JBGTNF010000323.1:0-2362 GCA_041743205.1 Thermomicrobiales bacterium
GGCGAGTCAGCAACGCCGCCGGAGGCAGGCTTCCAACACGGGTGGCGGCGAGCTCCAGGGCCAGTGGCAGCCCATCGAGCCGGTGGCAGATGGCGGCCACTTCCCGAACATTGGCGTTGCTCAGGGCGAACTCGGGCTGGACCGTCTGGGCGCGCTCGACGAAGAGGCGGACGGCCGCCGTTTCGGCGTCACGCTCCAGCACGGCCGGCTCCCGCGCCGCCGGCAGCGCCAGCGGCGGGACCAGGTAGGTGTGCTCGATCGACAGGCGCAGCCGTTCCCGGCTCGTCACCAGGACCGAGAGGGCAGGAACGGCCGTCGCCAGGTCGGCGACCACGAGCGCGGCCTCCACGACCTGCTCGAAGTTGTCGAGCACGAGCAGCACGCGCCGCGCCGCCAGGAATGCCTTCAAGTGGGTGACCAACGGCCGCCTGCCGGCCGCGCGCACCCCCAGCTCCTGGGCGATGGCGGGAATGACGAGCGCCGGATCCCGAACCGAGGCAAGGGCCACGAAGACGACCCCGTGCGCGAACTCCGGGGCCAGGTCGGCGGCGACCTGCATGGCGAGGCGAGTCTTGCCCACCCCGCCCGGGCCGGTCAGCGTCACCAGCCGAACCTCGCCGCGTCGCAAGAGGGCTCCCACCGCATGCACGTCCCGCTCGCGCCCGATCAGCGGCGTAGAAGGAACTGGCAGCGTCGTGGGCAGGGGCCAGAACTCGTGGAGCGGAACCACGCTCGCTGGTAGATCTCCAGGCCTGTTGGACGCGGGCGCCATAGACATTTGCTTACGCCCATCCTGTCTTTTTGCGGATGACCTGGCTATCCGCAACATACGGGGCAAACTGACCACCATCAAGCGCAGGCGCGCCAACGCCGATCGCCTTGCGATCTCCACGACGCCGGCTGCCCCAATGACTCCGTGGGTGCCCCAACGTTGATCAGTACGAGTGAAATGTACGAGATTTTTGCCAACCAACGCACGCTGTTTCGGTCAGCCCCGGCGATCCCGGCCACGGCTTCCTCGAAGGTGTAGCTGTGATAGCTGTTGGTGGATACGGCCAGACGGCCAGCTATTATGTCGCATCTCCTCGGTCAGGATCGTCATCGAACCAGGCTCGGCCCGGGTAGAATTGGATGTATTCGACGATGACGCCATCCTCGCGGGTGAACGCGGCCCGCCCGAACGGCGGTTCGCCCGGCTCGAAGGGCGGGACCGCGATCTCCCCGCCATCGATCGCGGCGTCGAGGTCGTCGACCAGGTAGCAGATGTGCGGCGCCTGCCGCACGCCCGCGTCGATCGGACTGTCGGCGCGGTAGCGGAGCCACTCGATCCGTTGCGGGTGATGGGCGGGGTTGCTGACCCAGCAGCGGCTGCTGGCCACCCACGCCTCGCCCGCGACCGGCGTCTGTTGGTCCGGCGCCGGCAACCCAATGTGATGGAATTGCTTCACTGTCTCTCCAGATGGCAATGCGGCTTGACCGGGATGTTGCCCGCTCTCGGCGCCACATCCGCACGTGATGTGCCGGCCTGTGCGTCAATGAGCAGTGGCGATGTGCCTCAGGCCAGCAACGGGAGGGCATACACGGGCCAGGATCTGGTTGGCCAAGTGTCCTCAATGGCCCGTTAGCCCTCCCCTACGATACCCGGCGCGTTCGCGTTGCAATATGGCATCGGCCACGAAACGTCCTGATTGCACCCTCCCGGCTACCCCAGTTCCTCCTTGGTGAAACCCGCGCCTTCGGGCATGTCGAGGGCGGCGAAAGTCTCGTCCAGGGCGTAGGTACGGGCGTCTTCCTTGACCGCTTCGAGGTCGAAGTCGTTGGCCCCGACGATGAAGTCGTTGCGGCAAATGTCCTCGGCCGAGATCGCCTCGGTCACCTGGCCAAGTTCGAGCAGGGTATCGAAGTAGGCCTGCCAGCCGGGCACGTCGTGGGCGCCCCAGCCTTCGCGGTTGGCGAAATCGCCCCGGAAGATGAGCGCGTTCTGCCACATCGATTCCAGGCCTACCGCCATGTCCGGGAACGACTCGGCCAGCGACGCCTGGAGGTCCGGCGCGTTGGCGACGATCTGGGTCGCGGCCAGCGGGTTCCAGTGCGCGAACTCGAGGCCCATCGCCCAGCCGCGCAGGTAATTGGTGTAGAGCTCGGTCAGGGACGCATCCTCCAGGTCCGCCCGCCGGATCTGGAACGAGTTGCTGGGGAACACCGACCACTCCTTGCCCAGGATGTAGTCGTACTCGAGTCCGGCCGCGCCCCACTGCGCGCGCAACCCCTCCCAGCAGAGCGTCGCGTCGGCCTGGCCGGAGTCGACGGCCTGCGCCCAGCTCGCCCCGGCCTGCACGTACCGCACCGACGCGGGATCGAT
>JBGTNF010000324.1:0-4082 GCA_041743205.1 Thermomicrobiales bacterium
GGCGCAATCGTGACGGCCGGCGGCCGGGTGCTGACGGTGGTTGGTCTCGGCCCCGACCTGGCGACGGCGCATGCGCGCGCCTACGCGGCGGCGGACCGGATCACGTTCGAAGGCAAAATGATGCGCCGCGATATCGCGGCACGGGAGCTGGGCGGGTAGTAGGGCTGCCGAGCTTGTCTCGGCCCGTTGGCGCGGTCAGCTGGGTCGCTATCCAACGACATGTCGATCTCCCAGTACGTCATGCCGAGCGTAATCGAGACATCTCCGGCCGTCGCGTTCGCTACGGCGAAGAGACCTTCGAGCACCACTGCGCTGCGCTTGGGGTGACGTTGCGGGATATGGGTTCGGGGCGCACCCGCAGCGGGACCTGGTTGTGGGCAGGCACAGAAGACCCGGCCGGAGTGGTTGGGAGCGGGCGGTCACACGCGGGCGCCGAGTCTGTCAGCGGGGCAAAGCCTTGTGCCCGCTGGACCGCCCCTACGAAATCGACGAACCTCCCGCGTGGAGCCGCAGGAGCCAGAGCAGGCCGAGCATGGCCTGGGCCTGGATGATCTGCGTGGCGCCGGGAACGAGCAGCGCCGGGATGTCGGCGATTGGCATGCGCGCGACGTGCATCGGTTCGTCGGGGTCCGATTCGGTTTGGACCGGGCGGCAGCCCTCCGCCAGCACGAACGATGTCTGTTCGTCGGTGAACCCGGCGCTCATGTAAACCGTGGTCAGCAATCGCAGCGATCCTGCCTCGTAGCCTGTTTCCTCGCGCAATTCGCGGGCGGCGGCGTCCTCGATCGATTCGCCCGCGTCGATCATCCCGGCCGGCAGCTCGATCAGGTGCTTGCCCGTGGCGTAGCGGTATTGACGCACCAGCAGCACATGGTCGTCAGTGGTGACCGGGATGATGCCGACGGACGGGTTGCGCTCGACCACGTGGCGCTCGCTCGCGCGGCCCGACGGGAGTCGAACATCGTCGAGCCGCAGGTGCAGGTAGCGGGAATCGTAGACCCGGTGGGAGCCAGTGGTGGTTTCGTGCGGGAGTTCGTCTTCGGGCCGGATGTGGGAAAAGGGCATCGGCTGCTCCACGGCGTTCCAGGTGAGGCCTGAGGGAACGAAAAACGGCGCCCGTCGGGCGCCGCGATCAGCGTGGTCATGGTTCAAGGAGGCGCCAGCCGGATTCGAACCGGCGATCAGGGTTTTGCAAACCCGTGCCTTACCGCTTGGCTATGGCGCCAGCTCACGGCGCGGCCGGCGCAAGGCCCCCCGTCGCGTCGTGTTTCCGGCACGGAGTGTACCACGCTGCGCCGGGAACGCGATTCGCCGAATCGCGTTCCCGGCGCAGCCTGCGGCTCGCCTCAAAGGGTCGGCCGATCGACCATTCGTGGCGATGATGGGTTATGCTCCGGACCCCGGATCGACTCGCCGAACCGCACGAGACGCGAGCCGATCCAGCGCCGGACCGGATGACCGCTGGATCGGCCGCGGTACGCCTCGTGCCGGTAGCGAACCTGGCGGTCCCGGATGACCCGGTCGAGTTCGTCGACGTTGTGCATGCAGACCTCCTGATTGCCAACAACGAGCAGCTCCCCGCAGATTTGGTCATCGCAAAGCTCGGCAGTCCTACGAAACCAGAAGTCTGGCGTCAGCTTGGGTGAAGCTCGCGATGACTTCGTCGTGGGTGGCCAGAGCGGAGGTGGTGTGGGGATAGAGGATCCAGGGCGCCGCCGCGTTGACCTGGGCGACATTCTGTTCCGCCGTCACCGTAACGCCGCCGAATTCCCGCTCCGAGGTGGTGTGGGCGTTGCTGACCAGGGTGACGTCGTACCCCTCGAGAAGAGCACGGTGGCTCGTGGCCCGGATGCAGGCGTCGGACTGCGCCCCGGCGATGATCAGGTGGCCGGCGCCGAGCCCGGCCAGGGTTTCCGGGAGCGTGGTTTCCACGAACGAGTCCGGGTAGCGCTTGGCGACGATCGGTTCGCCCACCACCGGCGCTACCTCGGGCCGGATGTGCCAGCCCTCGCTGCCGGGCGTCATCCATTCGTCCTCGTGCTGCACGTACACGATGGGCAGGCTTGTCGCGCGCGCCGCGTCGACGACCTTGCCGATCCGTTCGACGACGCCCTGGCTGTCGAATCCGTCCTCGACGACCGCGTTCTGCACGTCGATCACCAGCAAGACCGTCCTGCCGCCGCGTTCCTGAAGCTCCTGGTTCATCGTGCCGATTCTCCCTTCGAGCGCTGCCAATGCAGTGGTCATGCAGGTAGAATACCGGTCAGTGAGGACAGCTTCGGTCCGCTTTTGCGGCGTACACAGACCGCGCTCAGTCGAGTCTTGCCGACGTTGTAGGGGAGGGCTAACGGGCACCACGCCTGGACATACCGAATCTCCCGTGCCCGTGAACGCGAAGCGTTGCCTGTCCAGAGCGCAGCGTGGGACCCTCCCGCTTCACCCAACCGATCCGGATTTGATGTGCCTGCCCACACTTTGCCATTCAGGGCAGGCGATTGCCGCGCAGACCACGGGAGGGCATACACGGGCAGGGGAGAACGGGATTGGCTCGGCCTTGTGCCCGTTAGCCCTCCCCTACAACGTCCACGCAACATCCGTGTTTCGCGTCTGGTGGACGATTGACTGCAATTTGGAGGCGTGAATTGACATGATGGTGGAAGCGACGAAGCCGGCGAGCCGGATCCTGGCGATGCTGGAGCTGCTGCAGGACCGCCCCGGGATGACTGGTCCGGCCCTCTCCGAGGCGCTGGGCGTGACGACGCGCACGATCCGCCGCTACGTGGCGACCCTGCAGGATATGGGCATTCCGGTCGAGCCCAATGCCGGTCGGATCGGCGGCTACTGGCTGCGGCCCGGCTACCGGATGCCGCCGCTGATGTTCAGCGCCGAGGAAGCGATCGGCCTGGCGGTGGCGCTGCTGACGACCCGGGTTTCCAACTCCGCCGATCTGCCGGAGCCGGTCGCGAACGCCCTCGCCAAGATCGAGCGCTCGCTGCCGCAGGAGCTGGCGACCCGGATCGACACGATCCGCAACGGATTCCAGATGGCCCGCAATCCCTGGCCGGAAACGGGAGTGTTCCCGAAGCCGGAAGTGCTGGCCGAGTTGATCCAGGCGTCGCTCGCCCACCGCCGCTGCTGGATCCGGTACGGCAGCTGGGAAGGCAACCAGACCTCGCGGGACATCGATCCCTACGGCGTGCTTTTCCTGGATGGCCGCTGGTACGTGCACGGCTGGTGTCACCTGCGTCAGGATGCCCGCACGTTCCGGATCGACCGGATCAGGCGGATGGACATCATGCCCCAGGAATTCGAACCACCGGTGATCGACATCGAGGACGCCGTCTTGCGGTCGATCGCAATGACGCGGTCAGGCGGCGAATTCGAGTTGCTGATCGAGGCGCCGCTCGACCAGGTTCGCGGCTGGCTGCCGCCCCCGCTCGCGATCCTGGAGGCGATCGACGAGAACCACACCAGGGCGTTCGGCACGACCGATAACCCGATGTGGCTGGCGGCCCGGGTCGGCGGGTTGCCGTTCGGGGTCACGGTCGTGCGGCTGGATTCGCTGAAATCCGCGATGCGGGAGATGGGCCAGCGGATGATCGCCGCCGCCGGGGCGTGATGCGGCTGCCCACGTCGTGGTAGGGTCTGGAATACGGATGAAGACGACCTAGCCAGAGAGCGTACCCACGACCATGACGATTCCTTCCCTTCCCGAAGAGCAACCTGAACCGTCACGGGGCGACGAGACGGACGAGATGCCGTCCGTAATTCCCCAACCGGTGCTGACGGTCATTTCGGTCGTGCTGGTGCTGGCCCTGATCCTCGGCAGCGCGAGCACGATCGTGGCGATGACCGATCTGGGGCTGGATTTCGCCGTGCTGGCCGGCCTCCTGATCGCGGTGGTGCTGGTGGTGGCCTGGTTCCTGCTGCCGGCCCGCGCCACGCGCCGGTAGGGGAGGCGGGCCGGTATGGAGACGGAACGAACCATCACGTCCCCGACCGCGGCGCAGCGATCCCAGCGGCGGACGATTGGCTGGGGCGCCGGCGCGTTCATTGGCGTCGGCATCGGCGGGGCGCTGGTC
>JBGTNF010000325.1:0-5125 GCA_041743205.1 Thermomicrobiales bacterium
TCGCGGCCAGCACTTCCGTGACGTCGATCTTGACGCCGGTCGCCTTGCCAACGGTGACCACCTCGCGCGCAATCGCCTCGGCCGCCGCGCGCAGGCCAGGATCGGTGCTGATCGCCGAGTTGGGAACGCCGGCAAGGGCGGTGAGCGGGTTGATGGCGGCGTTGACCGCCAGCTTGCGCCAGACCCAGCGGTGGATATCGTCGACGGCGACAGTCGGAAGGCCAGCGGCGGTCATGGCGTGCGCGATGTCGCGGAGCTGGGTATTGGCGGGGTTGGTGCGCCGCCCGAGGGCGGTAATGCCCGAGCCGCTGTGGACAATGATGCCCGGTTCGGTCCGCATCGCGCCCTGGGTCGTGACGCCGAGATAGACGTGGGGGCGGACGCCATCGTTGAGCAGCGACGAACGCAGTGCCGAGGCGTTGCCAAGCCCATTCTGGAGGGTAATGACTACCGTGTCACGATTCAGGTATGGGCAAAGAGGCGTGGCGGCCTCGGCGGAGGCCCAGGCCTTGACAAGCACGAGCACGACATCGCTGCCTTCGACATCGGCCGGGTTGGTGGTCGCCGTGACCGGAATGACGCTGCTCGCACTGCTGACGGCGCCGTTGCGCTCGACGATCGTGAGCCCGTTGGACCGGATCTCATCGAGGTGGTCCGAAGGGCGACCGTAAAGCACGACACGCTCGACTGACGATTCGAGAGACGACCCCGGCTTGCCGGCCACGGCGGCGAGGCGCCCCGCCATCAACGACCCCATTGCCCCGGCGCCAACGACTGCGATCCGCACGTTCCTGAACCTCGCTCATGCTTGCGGCCGGCGGCGATCACCGCCCCACCGCGTTCGCCCTGACTGCGGCTATTGTCGCACGGGGGACCGGAGGGGAACATCCGCGGTGGGGCAGGCCGGCATCGTAGCGAGCGCATCGCCGGATGCCGCCAGGAGTTGCCGGGCTACGTGACGGCCATTGGCGCGCGCCACGTGAATCCCGGCCAGGCGCAGCATCGTGGCCGCCATCAGGTGCGGTAGGAGCACGGTGTCGAGGGCAGGGTCCAGCCTGATCGCGTAAGCCACGAAGGCCCCCTCGACCCGCTCGAGCGCCGCCGCGTCGTCCGGATGCTGGATCCCCAGCAGGCGGAGATGAGCGGCGAAGTTGGCGACATCGACGGCGGGCTCGGACATGGCGGCGTCGTCCAGGTCGAGCACGGCCAAACGGCCGTCATCGATCAGGACCTGGTCGTGGTAGAAGTCGCGATGGACGGGGCAACAGCGCCATTGAACGGATGAGTCCGCCAGGGCCGCGAGGGCGAGGAGGCGGTCGTGCAGCGACCAGGCCTGAGCGTGAAGATCCGGGACGTGCCCAACCAGCGCTTCGGTCCGCATCGTCAAGGGCACGAGCTCTTTCGCCAGGGTGTGGGTTCGCCCAAGATCGAGGCCGGACGAGTGGAACCGGTGGAGCGCCTCCGCGATTCGTCCCGCCAGGTCAACGTTGCCGCCACGCAGGTCCATTTCGACCGGTTCCCCGGCGACCGCCCGCTGGATGAGCAGCTTGAGATCGGCGAGGAAGGCGACTGGCCGGGGCAGGGCGACATCGGGACCGAAGGCCTGGGCTACGCAGATCCGCTGGGCGATCCGGTACACCTTCGGGCCTCGCTCCGAGGCGAAGGTCTTTCCATAGAAGTGCTCGCCGTTGTCGAGGTCGTACCCCACGATCGCGCGACGCCCCTGTTTATGTCGAACCAGATGAGCGCCGGTCACGGTCGCGTCGCCGACCACGCAGGCGAGCCGCTGGGCCATGCTGGCAGGATCCCGCACCCGCGCCAGGTGCGGCAGCAGGGGATCGTCGATGGTCCCGGCCGATTCCTGGGCGCCGCCCGGCTGGTCAGGCGCAAGACAGGCTTCGGCCAGGTTCAGGATCGTTTCGATACCTTCCGGCCAATCGGCTTCCAGCCGGCGGAAGGGGCCTGGTGCCAGCTTGAGCAGCGCTGCCGCCTCGAAGACATCGAGATCGTTGGCCAGTTCCGGCCGAAGCCGCAGGATGTGCTCCCGGAATGCGTCCCGCGCGGCGGCGACATCGTCGCCGCGCGCATGCCCCGACGAAAGGTGCCCGAGCATGTTCCCGGCGTCGATCGCCGGATGGGCGAGACGCATCTCATCGAGGTCGATGAGCGTGAGGCCAGTGCCGGAAACGATGGCCTGGTCATCGTAGAAGTCGCCATGCGCCGTCTCGAGCAGGTCATCGAGGTTGCCCAAGCGAACGGCAATCCGTTCCGTGACCTGCCGGAGGCGTGGCGCGAGATGGGGCAGGATCGCACCAAGGAGGCGCGAGGTCTCCATGATTGCCGCGATTTCATCGCTGAGGCGATGGGTAACCAGGCCCGGCAGTTCCACCCCCTGGAGCCGGTGCAAGCAAGCAGACACCGGCGCCATCCAACCGGCATAGCCCTCGGTGGAGCGAACCGCCGCGAGGGGAAGGCCGACCGCCTCGGCATGGGCCACGAACTGGCGGTCCGGGAGCGACATCACGACCGGGGGGGTCACGACTCCGCTGGCAATCAACGCCGTGGTGTGGGCGGCCAATCGTATCCCTCGATCGTCCTCGTAGAGCTTGCCGTAAATCCGCTCGTGGGGTCCATGGCTGAGATCGTAGCGAAAGAGCGCCTTGCGTTCCGGCTTGTAACGGATCAGCCCCGGCTGGCCACTGACGGCGATGGACCGGTCAGCCAGCGCGAGGCCCACCTTGTCCGAGATCCAGCCCGGGTCCGCCACCCGCGCCAGGTACCGGAGGTCGTAATCGACCGGATAGACCTGCAGCAGCCCGTTGAGTTCCGGGATAAACGCGACCCGGTTTCCGGGAAGGTCGGGACAACCCGCCTGCGCCCGCTCCTGGAGCCGCCGCATCCGGGAGCTTTCCGCCCGGCGTCGCGCCCGGTCGTCGACGAAAAGCTTGAGATGGGCACCGATGGAGTGGTGCGCGCCGTGCCCGTCATTGAATGCCAGTTCGACCTGGACCAGGCAGCTCGTGCCCGGCTTATAGCGGATATACCGGGGCCGGCAGCCGGCCATGACCAGACCGTCACCGGTATCGAGAGCCGCGGCCAGGATCGGGATCATGGCGGATTCAACGAAAATCGTGGCGAGGCCAGGGAGATTGGGATCGGTGGGTGGGACAGGGATCATGACGAGGCCCTCGCCAGCGAGATCACGGTCCCGGTCTCCGTGACGCGTGATCCAGTCGCGTCGGGTACCTGCAGGTCGAACATGCCCTGGTAGCGACCACCACGGAGCATGAGCTCATCGTGCGTGCCCTGGTCGACAATGCGTCCCTCTTCCAGCACGACGATGCGATCGGCGCGCTGGATCGTATCGAGACGGTGGGCAATGATGAGGGCGGTCCTCCCCGCCAGCAGGCGGGTGAACGCCGCCATCACGAGGCCCTCCGATTCGGCGTCGAGCCCGGTCGTGGGTTCGTCCAGCACCACCATCGGCGCGTCCTTCACCAGGGCGCGGGCGATCGCCAAACGCTGGCGCTGGCCGCCGGAGAGCGAGACGCCGCGCTCGCTGACGACCGAGTCGTAGCCCTTCGGCAGGTTCATAATGTGGTTGTGGATCTGGGCATCACGGGCCGCCGCGACGATCTCGTCATCGGTGGCGTCCGCGTTGCCGTAGGCGATGTTCTCCCGGATCGTGCCACCGAAGAGGGCGCCGTCCTGGGGAACGATGCTGATGTTCTGGCGCAGTGATTTCAGGGTGTACTCCCGGATATCGCGACCATCGATCGTTATCATCCCGCCGGTCACGTCGTAGAGGCGCGGCAGCAGCGAAACGAGGGTGGACTTGCCGGCGCCGGACTGACCGATCACCGCGACCGTCTGGCCCGGCTCGATCACCAGGTCGAGATCACGCAGGGTGGCCGCGTCGTCCGCGTAGGTGAAGTCGACCCCCTCGAACCGGATCGCGCCGTTCAGGCGGCCAGCCTTGACCGCGCCGTCGCGGATGTCCGGTTCCTGGTCGAGCACGTCGGTGATGCGGTCGACGCAACTGGAGGCCTTGCTGGCCCGCTCTGCAACGCGGGAGAGCCGCCGCATCGGCCGGTAGAAGCTTTGCATGTAGGTGACGAAGACCAGCAGCTCGCCGGGGGTGAGCCGACCCTCGATCACCTGGTTGGCGCCGACCCAGATCGTGAGCGCCATGCCGACCGCGACCGAGATCTCGACACCCTGGTTGAGCTGGCCTTCGAGCCGGGTCGCCTTGAGCCCGGCCTTGAGGCTCCGCCGGTTCAGGTTGCGCAGCCGGTCCTCTTCCTGCCGCTCGCGGGTGAACATCTGCACGATGTGCATGCTGGAAAGTGTCTCGTGGAGCCGCGAAGCCAGCTCGCCCTCGCGACGGCGCTGCTTGCGGGCGGCGGTCCGGATCCTTCTCGAATAGAAGACGAGCAGGATGAGGATCGTCGGCATGGTCACGACCGCGAGCAGGGCCAGGCGCCAGTTCATGATGAACATGACGGTCACGAACCCAATCAGGATGATCGTTTCCGTAATCAGCGAAAGCAGGGTCGCCGCCAGCAACTGACGCAGGTTGTTGATGTCGCCCGTGAAGCGGGTGAGCAGGTCGCCGGTGCTGCTCTCGTTGTGGAAACGCAGCGAGAGCCGCTGGACGTGGGCAAAAAGCTGCTGCCGGATGCTGGTGACGACTTCCTGGCCGACGCGCGTGGTGAGCACGCTCTGGAAGTAGTAAAAGATCCCGCGCAGGAGGGCGAAGACCAGCACGGCGCCGACGGCGAGCATCAGGATCCGCATCCTGTCCCCGCCAATCCAGCCGTTGACCGCCGGAAACGGCGTGACCAGCGGCTGGTTGACGAGCACGTTGTCGAAGACGAACTTGAGCGGCCACGGTTCGGCCAGCCGCATCCCGGTGTAGCCGAGCGCGCAGACGATCGCCAGCAGCAACTTCGGCCAATGGCTCGCCAGCTCGCGCCGGAACCGGATGATCATCTCGAACGTGACTTTCAGGCCGCGCACCTGGCGGCCGATGGCCTTCATGGGTGTGGCCATGCTAGCCGACCTCTTCGAGACGGGTGACGGCTGGAGCGATCGCCACCAGCTGCCGCCGGGCCCGCTCGCGCTC
>JBGTNF010000326.1:0-4028 GCA_041743205.1 Thermomicrobiales bacterium
TATCGGGCCGGGAAATGCGTCGGAACATGCGGGAACTCCTCTCGGCGAGCGCACCACGTGGATCGACGCCCGCGACGCCTGGGCGGGACGAAACCTGTCCGCGTGAGCGTCTCTTCGTACCCCAATTATACCATCGAATACGAACGTATGTTCGCATGTATCGACGTGTTTTTCGACTCGTCACGCAATGGCGTCTCATTCACATAATGAGAGTGATTGATAGCGCGTCGTTCCGGATGTATCTTCCACAGTATCTGGGTCCCAATATGTGAACGACCGTGAGACACGTCGCCCAGACGCGGCGGCGACAGGAATCGCGATGAACAACCGAAGAGTGCGCCGGGACCCTTTCGACCAGACGCTCCGCCCGGTCAACGGCAGGGCCGGGGGCAGATCTCGCGCCGGCCGCTGGTCCTGCCTGCCCGGCCTCATCGTCGCGATCATGCTGGCCGGCCTCATCGCTCCTCAAGCCGCGGCGCAGGGTGACGGTGACCCGCCGCCCGATCAAGAGTGCCCCGAAGGACTTGTCTACGAACCGGTCGGCGATATCTGCGTGTTGCCCGAGAACTTGCCCGCCCCGGAAGAGGAGCCGCCGGTCGAGGAAGCGCCAGTCGAGGAAGCGCCAGTCGAGGAAGCGCCGGTTGACGAAGCGCCGGTTGACGAGGCGCCCGTGGACGAAGGCGAACCACCGGCTGAGGATGAGCCGGACGATGCCCCCGCCATCGCCGGTGACCCGACAGCGACGATCAAGAACCTCACCTTGCTCACCTTCGCCTGTCCCGTCAACTGGAACCCGGCCACGCGTGACATCGAGGCGTCGCGCGAGATGTGCACCGAGCCGATCGTGCCGAACATGACCTACACCGTGCTCCTCGAGGGCCAGGAGCTGATTGCCGCCTCTCTGGGAGTCGATGTCGACCTCGCCGCAACCTTGGGGCCAACAGGCACGCCGCTGGCGCCGGGCATGTATACGATTCGGGAAAACCTGCAGGAGGGGCTGGAGGACCCGTTCGCCTTCTGCGCGATCTACGCCGCTGACGGCACGTCGCGCCTGACGGTGCAGGAGACCGTGCGCGGGGGCGAGCTGGACATCCTGCTGGCGGCGGGCGAGGAAGTGAACTGCGAGTGGTACAGCGTGGCCACCGTGCCCGAGGTGACCGGCGATCCCAACGCCCTGCCGATCGGCGGGCTTACCCTGGACGGGTTTTATTGTCCCTACGGCGTCGACGATTACATGGGCGAGGCGTTGCTCATCACCATCTGCACCGAGGGGGGACTCAACGGGTTCGAATTCACCGCCGCCCTCAATGGAGCCGTGGCCTCGACCCAATCGGGGCCGGCCAGCGGCTCGACCGTCGACTTCCAATCAGGTTTGGACAGCCGGCTACTGAGCGGGGTCTGGACCCTCGGCGTGACGCCGGCGGCTGGATACGATGAATCGTACATCGCCTGCACGATCTCGGATGAAGCTGGAGCCGTGCGGGCCGTTCCGGGGGTGCCAATCTTCGCCCTCGCATTGGAATTGGGCCCTGGCGAGCGTGGCCATTGCAACCTGTTCAATGTCGAGGCCGAACCCCGCCCTGGACTCTCGCTCGGTATTCAGCTCCTGCTCCACACCTGCCCGGAAGATTTCGATTCGGCGGTCATGGGTCTCGACGCCTGCACGGAACCGCTTCCCGGGCAGGTTGGCTTCGACCTGATCCGTGGCGGACGAGTGATCGAAACCGCGACGGCTCCGCAGGAGGCGGCCGAGCTGCGGTTCACCGGCAATATCGAATCCGGCGAGTGGACGATCCGGCCCAACCTCCCGGCCGGCTGGCTCGATCCCTACGTCACCTGCGACGCCGTCGACTCCGAGGGCATTGTGCATGATGGGATCCGGTATCTCACTCCCGCCGCCGATGGCGGCCCTGGCGTCACGGCCACGTTCGGTCCCAACCACCTGCTTAAGTGCGATGTCTGGTTTTACGCTGGCGACGTGCGCGACTCCGTGGTGGTCGCCAGCCACCGGTGCCCGGACGATGTCGATCCCGCCAATCCGGCGTCAGGCGACCGGGAGGTCCTGTGCCGCCTGACCCAGTTCTACGCCATCGAGTACACGATCGACGGCGCGGCCCCGGTCAAGGCGGAAACCGGGCGGAACGGCCTGAAGGCGTTTCCTGCCCAACCCGGACAATGGCGGATCGCGGTTGAACCGAATGAGGGCCACGTCGTCAGGCTCGTGTCCTGCAACCACACCATCGCCGCCCTTGGCCAGGTCCAGACCATCGAGCCGACGATCAATGCGGACGCGCGGCCGATCACCTTCGATCTTGTCGAAGGCGACGCCCTGCGTTGCGACTTCTTCATGGGTCTGGGTGCGGCAAGCGCGGAGGCTCCGGCCCCGCCTCTCGTCGAGGAGCCCGAAGCGGAAACGACCGCGCCCGAGGCTGAAGCCGAAACCACTGGCGGCACGACGAATGCCCCGGACGTGGTGCCGGAGACCGGCGCCTTGGGCGCCGGCGCCCCGGCGGGCGAACCTGAAACGGGCGGGGGCCAGACCGTGCAGGTCATCGACACCGCCGCCCAGGACGATGCCGCGAACGACCCGGCCACCGAGGGAACCGCGTCGCTCGCGATCCAGCACTGGGACTGCCCGGCCGTGATCGCGCCGGAGACTACCGCCGATAGCCTCATCGAACCTTGCGTGGCGTCGCTGCAACCAAGCGCCTGGCAGCTGAACGGGACGCCGCTTGACGCCCTCGATGGCTACGCCGTCTGGGAGGCCCTGCCGCTGGAGTTGGCGGTCGTCAGCAACGCGGCTGCGAGCGGCCAGGAGGACGCGGCCTCGGCGGTGTATTGCAGTCTCTCGCTCACGAACGTCGACGAACCGCTCATCGGCGTCGAGGCGGCGGTGCGCGGCGGGACGATCGAGCTGGTGTTCGACCAGCCGTCGGTCGTCTATTGCAATTGGTTCCTGGGACCGTAACCGGGACTCATTCGACTCGTACGCATCCGTGCCCTGGAGGCAGGTTCCATGCGCTGGTCCGTTCCCTTGCCGCTGTCCGCGCTGATCGTCGTCACGCTGCTGCTCTCCATCCTGCCGCCGGCGGCGGTGGCGCAACCGGCGCCGCCGAGCCAGTGTCCTGCGGGCGAGGTATTCGTGCCCGATCAGGGCATCTGCGTGCCCGAGGGAGATATCCCGCCGCCCGAGCCCACGGTGGCGCCCACGCCCACCCCGTTGCCGGAGGGCAACCTCGCCAGCTTCACCCTCTATCACCTCACCTGCGACAGCGACTTCGACCCCAACGGGGTGCGCGACGCCGGGGGCCTGGGTTCGGCCAACGGCTGCCTCACCTTTGGCAAGCCACCCTTCTCCTACACGATCTCCGCCAACGGGATCGCGGTTACCACCGCCGCCATCGAGGCCACGGAGCGCGACTTCGCCCGGTACGATGTGACCACGCCGATCCCGGCCGGGACGCTGACCATCGCCGTCGTGCCGGTGGCGCCCTACACCACCGAGTTCATCTCGTGTGGTCTCGAGGTCGGCGAGGCCGGCACCGACGTCATCGAGCCGACGATCGCCGCCGGAACCGCAACGTTCTCCACCCTGCCGGATCAGAAGGTCGAATGCTGGGTCTACAACGTCAATCCGGAGCCCGAAACCCAGAACCCGGCCCCGGGCGATGATGTGGTCGTTGGCGACGGCAACTCCGTCGGCACCGTTGTGGTCGACGAAAGCAACACGGTCGACACATCCGGGAACACCGGCGCCACGATCACGATCGCGACCTACCTCTGCCCGGCCGGCGTGACCCCCACCGACGACCTGATTGCCGCCTGCACCCAGCGCGCCAGCGGGCTCGCCTTTTCGCTTCTGACCGCCACCGAGACCCTCGAAACCCAAACCAGCGATGCCGAGGGCGATATCTTCTACTCGGGTGTGCCCGCCAACGATTACGGCATTGCGGCCGCCCTGCCGCCCGGCTACGGCGAGCCGATCGTGATCTGCTACGTGGCCGACCCGCTCGGCAACGTGGTCGAGG
>JBGTNF010000327.1:0-6844 GCA_041743205.1 Thermomicrobiales bacterium
TCGTCGATGCGATCTGCGAGCGGCTGGACCGGCTGCCGCTGGCGATCGAGCTGGCGGCGGCCCGGATCGGCGTGCTGCCACCACGCGCCCTGTTGGCCCGGCTGGAGCAATCCCTCGATCTTTTGCGCGGAGGGCCACGGGACGCGCCGCCCCGGCAACGCGACATGCGGCAGGCAATCGCCTGGAGCCACAACCTCCTCACCGTGTCCGACCAGGCGCTCTTCCGGCGACTTGGCATCTTCGTCGGCGGATTCACGCTGGAGGCCGCCCGAGCCGTCATGGATGGAAATATCGACGCGCTCGACGGAGTCAGTGCCCTGGTGACGGCCAGCCTCGTCAAGCCGATCGATGGGGCGGGTGATGAGCCCCGTTTCACAATGCTCGAGACAATCCGGGAATACGCCCTGGAGCGGTTGACCGCCAGCGAGAACGAATGGTCGATTCGCCAGGCACACGCACGCTACATCGTGACGCTCGCCGAGGGCGTATGGGAACTCCCGGATGGGCCAGTGACTGAAGCGGGCATGCGGCGGATGTTGCTGGAAATTGGCAACATCCGCCTGGCCCTCGGCTGGTCCCTCCATCATGAACCGGATACTGCCCTCCAGCTGGCCGGCGCCCTTGCCGATCACTGGGTCATGTATGGCTCCTACACCGAGGGGCGGGACTGGGTGGAGCGCGCGCTGCAGGCTGCGCCTCAGGCGCCGTGCCGGTATCGTGCCCGCGCCCTGCTGACCGCCGGCTGGCTGGCCATGGACCAGGGCGATCTCGACCTTGCCGATGCCTGCCTGGCGGAGGCGGTTACTCGGGCCCGGAAGGCGCCCGACGAGAAGCTGCTGATCATGAGTCTCGGCATTCACGGCCTGGTTGCCTTGAAAGGGAACGCCCTGGAGCGGGCACGCCAGCTGTTCGAGGAGGAGCGGACCTGTGCGGTGGGCGGTGAACCGCTTCACCGGGCCATCGCGACCGCGCATCTTGGCCAGGTCGCGATGGCAAGGGGCGATCTGGCGGTAGCTCAGGACTTGTTTGAAGAGGCACTCGCCATTCACCAGGCGGGATCTGGACCCACCGGTGTGGCCTTTGGCCACCTGTATCTCGGCCAGGTGAACCTGGCCCGGGGGAACCATGCCCGCGCCGCGGCCTTCTTCCAGGAGGCCTGGACTCGTTTTGCCAACTTGCGGGGACTCGGTGGCGTCGTCCGCGCAGTCGAGGGGTTGGCAGGCGCCGTGGTGACCAGCCAGCCCGATCAGGCAGCACGATTGCTTGGCGCGGCAGCCGCGCAGCGGGAGGTTGGCGGATGGCTGCGGGACCAATTGGAGGCGCCCGTCTACGAGAAGACCGCGGCAATGACCTGGCATGCGCTCGGCGAACAGGCCTACGATGCGGCCTGGAACGCGGGCAGGCTGATGACAAGGGAGGAACTGCGCGCGGGGATCGATGCCTTGGTCGCCACGTTCGCCGAACCGCCGGCCCTATCAGCGCCTGAGGGAAATATGACCCATGGCCTTTCCCCACGCGAGCTCGAGGTGTTGCGCCTGCTCGTGGAGGGCCACTCCAACCGGGCGATTGGGGACACCCTCTCGTTGAGCGGGCGCACGGTCGAGAACCACGTCACGCACATCCTCGCCAAGCTTGGGCTCGAATCGCGCACGGCCGCCGCCACCTACGCCATCCGCCACGGCCTTGCCTGATCCGCAAGATGCCGGCCCTGGTAACAATACCTATCCTCGCTCAGAACGGAATGAGTGCTTCCACGGATGCGGTCTGACCGTCGCTCCAGCATCCTGCTCTTGTGGCCTACGCCCCCGTGGGCGGTCCAGGGGGCCTGCATGGGCCGTGGCGCAGGCACCGCAAGCAAGGAGATGAATGATGGCTCAACTGGAGATGTCTCGCCGGCGTTTGTTGAAACAGGGCGGCTCGGCGATCGCCGGCCTGAGCGTGCTGCGCGTGGCGGGACCCACCTACGCGTTCCAAACCCCGGTCGCGGGCGAGGTCATTCCCTGGCTGGACCAGCCGGAGCCCAACCCCGTACCGGAGATCATTGTCCGGCAGTTGACCTGGGAGCAACTGGATTCCTGGATCACCCCGCCCGACCAGTTCTTCGTCATCAAGCACTACAACGAACCGGCCTTGAACGAAACCGACTATCGCCTCGAGATCGACGGCCTGGTGGCAAACCCCATGTCGCTGACACTGGCCGATCTCAAGGGTCGTGCACGGCAAGATGTGACCTTCACGATGGAGTGCTCGGGCAACTCGGGGTTGCCGTTCCTGACTGGCGCCGTCGGTAACGCGACCTGGGCCGGGACGCCGCTCGCCTCCCTGCTAGAAGAGGCCGGAGTGACGGACGACGGGATCGAGGTCGTCTTCTGGGGCGCCGACGCGGGCGAGCAGACCTGGCGCGAGGAGATCACGATCACCGAGCAGTTCGCCCGTAGCATGTCGCTGGCGGACGCGTTGGCCCCGGGCAACCTGCTCGTCTACGAGATGAACGGCGGGGAGCTGCCGTCCCTGCACGGCTACCCGCTCCGGCTGATCGCGCCCGGCTGGTATGGCATCGCCAACGTGAAGTGGCTCACCCGGATCGAGGTCATCGATCGGCGCTACCAGGGACATTTCATGGCTCGCGACTATGTCACGATCCGCGAGGAGGAGCACGACGGGGAAACTACCTGGACTTTCACCTCGGTCACGCGCGACCGGCTCAAGTCGGCGCCCGCAAAAGTGACGATGCTCGACGGCCGGCACAGCATCATGGGCGCCGCCTGGGGGGCGCAAATCGGCGGCGTCGATGTGCGAATCGACGACGGACCATGGCGGCCCGCGACGCTGACCGAGGGTGAGGGCAGCGACTATGCCTGGGTTTTCTGGACCTTCGACTGGGACGCCGCCTCTGGCGAGCACACAGTCACGTCTCGCGCGATCGACATCGACGGCAACGTGCAGCCCGCGCCCGATGACGCGCTGCTGGCGGGCAAGGCAACCTACTGGGAGAGCAACGGCCACATCAGTCGCCGCATCCGCATCACCTGACCCAACGGCCGGCCCCATGCGACTGCGCGATAATCGGGCTATGGCCTCACTACGGCGCGATCGTGAACATCCCGTCGTCATCGAAGGAGATCGGTTCGAGGTCCTCTACCTGCTCTACGCCGCCGCTCGCCAGCAATTCGTCGACGAGCGGTTCCGACGCCAGGAAGTGGGTGAGCATCTTGGTCGAGGCGATGCGCAGGATGCCGGCCCGGCCCGGCGCGACCCGGAGCGCGGATTCGATCGCCAGCTGCAACGCCTGTCGGTCGGTTTCGACCGTGATCGGGACCCGCGCCCCGCTCGGCGATTTGGCGGTGATCATGTTCATGTAGGTCGGGATCGGGTCCATCTTGTCCACCACGCGCCGCAGCGTGAAATCGAACATCCCGATCCCGGTCGCGTTGCCGTCGGTGTCGTCGGTCAGGTCACGGACGATGTAGCGCTGGATCGCCGGCCGGGCGTCGGTGAAGTCGATCACCCCGGCCACGTCGCGGTTGATCACGTTGGGGTCGGCCCCGTCGCCGCTGATGTCCTTGCCGATCGTGTCCACGATCAGGACGTCGGCGCGGGCGATCCGGGGCAGGCGCGCCAGCTTGGCCTTGGCAATCTCCAGCAGCTCGGCTTCGCGGTCGAACATCCCGGCGGCGGGCACGGCCTCGATGATGCCCAGCTTGCTCAACCCGTTCTCGACGAGGGCGATGCCGAACGGAATGTTGACCTTGCTCAGGCTGAAGCCCGCCACCCGCGGGATCAGGTCGCCGAAGGTGCCAATCCCCTGGCTGTGGAACCAGTTGGCGCCGTGCTGCTTGCCGAGCCCGATCGCGATCATCTTCGCCAGCCCGGACTCGACCGGCCCCCGGAAATCGGTGTGCGGCTTGACCCGCCCGACCGGGATGATGACGTCGGCCTCGTCGTGCGCGATGCGGTCCATGTAGACCGGCACGCCACCATCGAGATTGCCGAGGTGAACCGTCTCCATCGAGGCCCTGACCGGGCAGCCGAGGTAGGCCTCGGTCACGCCGTAGTGCTCGATCAGCGCGAGCTGCCCCTCTGCAGTGGCCCCACCGTGGCTGCCCATCGCCGGGATTACGAACGGCTCGCCACCCAGGACCCGGACCTGCTCGACGGCGGCCCGGAGGACCTCGGCGATCCGGTCAATGCCGCGGCTGCCGGCCGTCAGCACGACCCGCGAGCCGGGCGTGATCGAGGCCGCGATGGGCGGCTTCGCGAACTCGCGGGCCATCGCGTCCGGAATCGAGCCGACCGATTCGTCATCGAGCCGCTGCCGGAACCGGGCCCAGCGCGGCAGCGCGGTGTGGGAGAAGACATCGAGCGGGGAGGCGTGCTGGACCGTGGCCATGGGAAGGCTCCTGCGTTGATGGAGACGCGACGCTACCGCGTCATTCTATCCGCAGGCCAACCGGAATCGGGCACGCCCTCTGTCAGCTCGTGGCGACGACCAGCTCCACGCCACCTGACTGGAGCCGCGTGACCGTGACGTCGTGCGGACCGTTGGTCGTCTCGACCGGGTGAATCTCGATGCTGAACCGTAGCCCGAGCTTCTGGGCAAGGCGACTCAACGTCGAAATCTTCGGTTCGTGTTCGCCCACCTCCAACCGCCCGACGACCGCCTGCGAAACACCAAGCTTCTGGGCAAGGGCGCGCTGCGACAACGTGTGTTCGATCCGGTACCGAATCACCTGGTCGGCGACAGATCGGGCCAGGGCCGTCCGTTCCCAGTCGGCCTGAAACTCATCATCGTTCAATTGCCGCGCCAGAACATCGTCGAATGAAACCATGTCGGTCATGGCGATTCCTCCAGGAGCGCCAGCCGTTCCTCGGCCAGACGCAATCCTCGCTCGAACCCTCTTGTATCGTGCAGCGCTTCTGGGACGATGGCGAAAACGACCATACGCGATCCAACCTGCCGATAGATCGCCCGCCAGGGAGAACGGCCGGCACGCGGCCGTAGTTCTCGAAACTGAGAGGATTTCACCTGACTGCTATGCGGATACGGAAGCTGGGCGCCAAACGCTCGTAACTTGGCGAGCGCATTAATCATTGCCTTGCGCTCAACCGCCGGAAGCCTTTCAAGTTCTTCGGCTACAGCCGCCAGAAGTTGCACGTCCATGGCGCTATTATAGCACTCATGCTATCAGCACGTGTACGTCAATAGTCATCCAGGTCAATGTTGCAGCCCTCGAAGCCGTCCTCGTAGCCGAGGAAGAACGACTGCACCCGCTGCGCGGCGTTGCCGTGGGCGTCGACGTCGTCCCAGGCGGTGTCCGGGGCATCGCCCGAGAGGCTGGTGATCGTCACCGCCGAATCGACGTCATCGTCGTCGATCAGGCCGAGGGCGAACGCGTCCTGCGCGTAGATCCCGGCCAGGCAATCCGCCTGCAATTCGAGCTCGATCGGGTACAGGCCCTCCCGCACGTCCGGGTCCTGCGTGACGCCCACGCCGAGCAGCGTCTGGATGTGGTGTCCCCATTCATGGGAAATGATCATCGTGAACCCGTACGTCCCCGTCCCGGACACCACCTGGTCGCGGAAATCGGGATCGTAATAGACCGTTTCGTCCAGCGTGCAGTAGTAGATCGCGTACAGGGCGATGTCGTTCTCGGTCCCGCAGCCGGTGTCGTACGGCTCGGAGGTGACGGCGACGATATCGGACATCGCCTCGTAGGGCAGCCCGGTGGCGACGAAGATGCCTTGCCAGAAGCGGTCGATCCGGACGTAGGCGGCCTGGCGGAAGGCCGGTTCGTACGTGACCGGCTCGGACTCCAGTTCCTCCACCAGGGCCTCGATCTCGGCAGCCTCCAGGTTGGGAACCCAGCGCCAGCTCTCCCCATAGTCGACGAAGATCCAGTCGCCGCTCTCCTCGACCACCGCGCCGTTGCGCTCCACGGTCTGGGTGTAGGAGACGATCGCGGCGTCTTCGACGACCTCGCCAGTCACGTCCCAGGTCCAGTCGGCGATCACGGCGCCGTCGATCACCGGGTCGTCGAACGGAATCGCAAGCCCGCCCGACAGAACCCAGTTGAGGAACGCCTGGCGGGGAAACGCGTCCCGGGCATCTGGCAACATGCGATCGTAGATTTCGAAGATCTCGCCGCTCTCCCGCATCCGGGACAATTCGATCGCGGCCGAAATCGCGGAATCCGTGCGGTCATCGGCCGTGGTCTGGGCCACGGCCGGCGACACCGGGAGTAGCGTGAAAGACAGTAGAACCGCCAGGAGCGTGAGGATACGGGAGACGGAACGACGGGAGGACGGAAGGGAAACCATGTCGGGCCGATCTGGTGACGAACGAAGAGCCAGCGTGGTCGCGTAACCACCATGTTTACGCGTATTGTGGCGCCTGGGGTTCCGTCCGGACCATGAGGTCCGGCCCAATCGCTGGGATCGCAGGTGTGCGCCGGTTTTGACGCCGTTGCCCCCCGCGTCTATACTGAGACACTGTATCATCGAAGGTCCGTTCGGCGGATCTCGCGTCGCTTGCAAGGAGCACCCATCATGACGACTCGTACTTTGCCCGAATTCACCCGCCGCCAACTTGCCAAGGCGCTCGGCGGTGCCGTACTGATCACCGGCATCGCCCGTTCGACCGCCCAGGTTCGCGCCCAGGATGCGGAGCCGGTCCGGGTCGTGGCCACGTTCAGCATCCTGGCCGATTGGGTCCAGGAAGTCGGCGGAGAGAACATCGAACTCACCACCATCGTCCCGGCCGGCGGCGATGCCCACACCTTCGATCCCACCCCGGACCAGGTTGCCAGCGTCGCCGAGGCGGACGTCATTTTCGAAATCGGCCTTG
>JBGTNF010000328.1:0-3199 GCA_041743205.1 Thermomicrobiales bacterium
ATCGGGAACGTCCAGACGGCGCCCGCGCGCTGCGGGACGTAGGTGATGCCCGCTTGCGGTCCCCGAATGGCGCGGCCCTGGAAGGCGCACGAGCCGTGCGAGGCCGGGACCAGGCCGGCGATGACCTTGAGCAACGTGCTCTTGCCGGCGCCATTCGGGCCCAGCAGCCCGACGACCTCGCCGGCCCGAATCTCGACCGAGATGTCTTCCAGGGCCGGCCGGTTGCCGTAATGGACCGAGAGCTGGTGGGTCGTCAACGCCGGAGCGGCGCCGGAAAGGGGAAATTCCTGGGACATCGGGTGAGCCTGACGGAGTGGAAGACGCGACGCGAAGCAGCGGTCACGCTATCACCGAATGAGACTTGGTGTCAACTGGAGGCTTGAAATGTGGTGCTGCTTTGAAACTCCGTAGGGGCGGCAGCGAAGCGAGCCAGAATCGATCAAGAACGACACCTTGGCGATATGGTCTTGTCGATTCGTGTGTCGTACGGAGCCGCCCGGATGCGGGCGACCCCTAACTTGGCGTTTACCCCCATCCGGGCGATTCGCAACCTTGTCATTCCGACCAAGGAGGAATCTTCGGAGCTCTGCCGTGCAAGACCATGGATTCCTCGCAAGCTCGGAATGACAAAAGATTCAGGTCGCACGACATGGACGTCAAACCGCAGAGACCCAGGCAGTCCGGTCGATCACGGCCCGAGTCAGGCCGGCGCCGCGGCCGCTGTCTTCGCCACGACCTGGCAGGACGGGCAGACGCCGAACACCTCCAGCAGGTGATCGTGGATTTCGAAGGCGGTGTCCCGCGCCAGGGTCGGGGCCAGTTCCTGGATCGGGCAAAAGGTGAACGCCACCGCTGTGCCGCAATCGGAGCAGACGATGTGGTGGCGATGCCCCAGCGAATCGCAGATGTAGGCCGGGTGACCATCCGGCTGGATGAGGCGGGTCAGCACGTCGAGCGAGGCCAGGATCTCGAGGGTCCGGTAGATGGTGGCCCGCCCGATGGAGCGGCCGTTGCCGCCGTTGCCGCCAGAGCCGCCGCCAATGTTGGACACCAGTTGCTCGGCGGTGAAGGGACGCGTGTAGCCAAGCACCGCTTCGACGACCGCCGCCCGGGGCTGGGTCAGCCGGTACCCGTGCTGGACCAGGATCGCTTCGACCTGGCGCTTCGTCAGCATCGTTGGGGGCGGTGTCGGGTTGAGGGAGGATGCGTCGTTCATGATCCGGATGCTACCACAGACCTGGTCTCATCCGGGATCCCCACTCTGGCGAGGACGCCTGGTCCTCAACAATGCAACCGACGCCCGTCCGGCGCCGTTGTTCCGGCGAAGGGTGGCGCGCCGAAAGTGCGATACTTGCTCTCCCGGTCCGGCTGGTCGAACTACGACGCCGGCGTTCGCCAAAACCTTGCAACAGGAGCCGTCACGCCCATGTTCACGATCGATCCGGCATCAGCAGTCAGCCGCCTGGCCCCCCGGCGAAGGCTGATCACGATGGTGATGGCGCTCCTGGTGACCATGACGGGCACGGCCCCGGCCCCACTCGCCGCCCAGGCGCCGGACGAGGTGGTTTGGAATCGGTACGATGTCACACTCGACGTTCGCTCCGACGGCACGATGCACGTCACCGAACGCCAGCAGATCTCGTTTGCCGGACGGTATTCTTCTGGCTTCGCGTACATTCCGCTGACCAATGTCGACAACCTCGAAAACGTCTCAGTTTCCGTATCGGAGAACAACTCCGCCGCCCCGGTAGCACTCGATTACGTGACCGGGTCGCGGTATGACGCCGATCCCGGAACGTACACGTACGATGTCGAGGCGGGTGAGCTGGCGGTGGACTACGCCTTCGAACCGACCTCCTCGACCGGGATTTCAACGCGCGAAGTGATTCTCGAGTACGACGTCATCGGCGGCCTGCGCGTTTACGAGGACCTGGAGCCGGCCAACCAGCAGGTCTGGTGGTACGCCATCTCCCGCGACGTGACCGACATTGCGCCGGTTCGCGAATCGACCGTGATCATTAACTTGCCCGAAGCAGTGCCGGCCGACCAGCTGGTGGCCTTCCCGAACGATCCCGAGATTTCCGGAAATTCCGTGACCTGGCAGAGGTCCGACCTCGAGGCGGGTGACGAATTCGAGGTCAGCCTCCAGTTCCCACCGATCACCTCCGCCCAGGAATCCGCCTGGCAGGACCGCGACGACCAGATCCGGCAGGAGCGCGAAGAAGCCGAGGAGCGGTCGGCCTGGGCGGGCGTGCTGCTCCTGATCGCCGGGCTCCTCACCGCCGTCGGCGGGGGCGTGGTGCTGCTCGCGCTCTGGTTCACCAAGGGGCGCGATCCGGGCATCGGGCTCGTCGCCGAGTACATCCCCGAGCCGCCGGACGATCTCCGCCCGGGCGCGGTCGGCGTGCTGCTCGACGAAACATTTCATTCCCGCGACGTGGTCGCGACGGTGATGGACCTCGCCGCGCGCGGTGTGGTCCGGATGGACCCGGCCACGTCCGGCGGCGTCTCCGGCCAGTACACGTTCACCCTGCTGGAACACACGGAAACGCTGCGTGGCTACGAGCGAATCGTGCTCGACCAGATCTTCGGTTTCGGGGCGAAGGCAAACGCCGTGCAACCGATGCCGCAGGTGGCCGGGGCGCTCGCTTCCCGCAACGGCGAGATCGAGGACGCCTTCTACCAGGAACTGGTCGATCACAAGTACTTCCCGGAATCGCCGGAGAAAACGCGTAACCGCTGGACCAGGCTGTTCAAGGCGATCCCGGTCATCGTCGGCGTGATCGTCTTCGGGATCGTGGTCGCCACCGGCGCCTGGTCCAACTTCGCCTTTTTCCCGATCTTCGTCGGCATCGCGCTGATGGTCTTCTCGGGCTCACTGGCGCGGTCGATGCCCCGGAAGACGATGGCGGGCGCGGAATCGGCCGCCAAATGGCGCGCCTTTCGCACGTACCTGGACGGTATCGACGACCAGAAGGATCTCGCGGAATCGAAGGCGATCTTCGAAAAGTTCCTGCCGTTCGCGGTCGCGCTCGGCCTGGCCGAAAGCTGGACCCAGAAGTTCGCCCACGTCCCGGTTGCGAGCCCGCAGTGGTACGGCGGCGGTGGCCCGGTCATCATTGGCGATCCGTTCCAGCCCGGTTCGCGGCGTCGCCAGGGGCGGCAAGGCCGCCAGGGCGGCGGCTGGACGATGATGCCC
>JBGTNF010000329.1:0-5908 GCA_041743205.1 Thermomicrobiales bacterium
CAACATCGAACTCGCCGCGCAATGGATGGCGGACACGATCGCCGGAGGCGGCATCGTCCACCTCTTCGGTAGCGGGCATTCGCACATGGTCGCCGAGGAGGTGTTCCACCGCGCCGGGAGCCTCTTGCCGCTCAACCCAATGCTGGATGTCAACCTGACCTTTCTCGGCCATCTCAACGCCACCCTGCTCGAACGGTCCAGCGGCTACGGGAAGATCGTCGTCGGCTCGCACGACATCCGGCCCGGCGAAGTGGTGATCGTGATCAGCAACTCCGGCGTTAATCCAGTCCCGATCGAGGTTGCTGTCGAGGCGAAGAAGCGCGGGGCGAAGACCGTCTCGATCACGTCGGTGGAGCACTACCGCGCGGCGCCCTCCCGGGCCCGCGGCGGCAACCGGCTCGGCGACGTAACGGACCTGACGATCGATACGCGGGTCCCGACTGGTGACGCGCTTTTCTCGATCCCGGGCGTCGCGGCGCCGGTGGGCGGCGTGTCGTCCGTCGTGGGGATCGCGATCATCAACGCGATCGTCGTCGAAGCGGCGTCGCGGATGATGCAGGCCGGCGTGCTGCCGCCCGTCATCCCGTCGATGAACGTGCCCGGCGGCGACGAGCAGATGGCCGACCTGGTCGAGCGCTACGGCGACCGGTTGCCACTGCTCCGGAACGCCTGATCTGGACCGGTCGGCGCCGGTTCGATCGTTTTTCTCATCCGCTTTTGTCGACGATACGTCTGTAAGCACTGCCCCCCGTGCACGCCGACCAGCGGGCTGGCCGCCAAGGAGCCCTGAACATTCGGTTCGCCGTGTGGCTAATCGGAGCGGGTGGCTACCACCCGTGCCCTCGTCTCGTCTAGCGCCTGGGCCGTCGACGCGCCCGATCCCTCGACGTTGCGCTCCAACGTCTCTCCACATGGAGCCAGCCTGTTGCCGAAGGCGGCGTACCTGCTCGTCCTGCAGACGCCCATGACGCTGGTCAGGCCGGCGAGTCGAGATTTGCGCTTGGCTTGGCACGATCGCGCCTCATGCATGTCGGGATGACACTCATTCGGTTGCCTGGGGAGATCGAATAGTGGTGGCTACCACGCTCCAGGCCACGAATCGTGAAGCATGAGGGCGCTTGACAACATTTACTACGACGTTGTAATATCCGAAACTATACTACGACGCCGTAGTAGTGACGCGTCGCCTTCCGTTCCTTCACAATCAAACTGCACCAGCACAGAACAGGATGTCCACATGTCCCGATTGACCGGGCTGTCGCTCCGGCAGCGCTCCGTCGTGGTGTTGCTCACCTTGCTGATCGCCATTGCCGGAACCTTCAGCATCACTCGCCTCCAGAGCGAGCTCATCCCCAGCATCGAGATCCCGGTACTGACGGTGATCACTCAATACCCCGGCGCCGGACCGGAGTCGATCGACCAGCAGGTTTCCCAACCCGTTTCCCAGGCGCTGGACAGTGTTCCCGGCCTGAGATCCGTGCAGTCGACCTCCTCGGAAGGTTCCTCCATCGTCACCGCCGAGTTCGACTACGGCGAGGACATGCAGGCCCGCCAGGAGGACGTCACCCAGGCGCTGGGCGGCGTCCAGCTTCCCGACGGCGCGGAGGCGTCCCAGGTCGAGCGCATCAACCTGCAGCAGTTCCCGATCATCCAATTGGCGATCTCTTCCGAGAGCGGCGACCTGGCGGCGACACGCGCCATTGCCGAAGAGCAGGTCGTCCCCGCCCTCGCCTCCGCCGACGGCGTCAGCCGGGTCGAGGTCATCGGCGGCACGCAGGACCAGCTCCAGATCGCGCTCGATGCCCAGGCGCTGGCCGGGAACGGCATCACCACCGAGCAGGTTTCCGCCGCGCTCCAGGCCAACAACATCAGTGTGCCGGCCGGCGCCGTCCAGTCAGATGACGCCACCCTGCCGGTGCGGGTCGAGAGCGAGATCACCTCGATCGACCAACTCGAGGCGCTGGTCGTCGGGGCGACCCAGGGAGACGCGCCACAGCCAGTTGCACTCGGTGACGTCGCCACGATCGAGATCGTGCAAACCGAGGCCAGTGGCTTCGCCCGCACGAACGGCCAGCCGAGCATCGCGCTCGATGTCTACCTGACGCAGGGCGCCAACACGGTCGATACCGCCGAGGCGGTGCGGGCGCAGCTCGAGGAGATCGAGGAACAGATCGCTGCTGCCGAAAGCGATGTCGACGTCAGCGTACTGACGGATCAGTCCGTCTACATCGAGGAATCGATCGACGCGCTGGTTCGCGAGGCGAGCTTTGGCGCGATCTTCGCGGTCGTCGTGATCCTCGTCTTCCTGTTCAGCGTGCGATCGACGATCGTCACGGCAATCTCGATCCCGCTGTCAATGCTCATCACCTTCATCGCGCTGTGGCAGCAAGGCATCTCCCTCAACATCATGACGCTGGGAGCCCTGGCCGTTGCCGTTGGGCGGGTGGTCGACGATTCCATCGTCGTGCTGGAGGCGATCTACCGGCACGTCCAACGGGGAGAGTCGAACCGAAAGGCCATCTTCGAGGGAACGAAGGAGGTGGCGATGGCCATCACCGCGTCGACCCTGACGACAGTGGCCGTGTTCCTGCCGCTCAGTTTCGTCGGCGGCCTGATCGGGGAGCTCTTCCGACCCTTCGCATTGACTGTCACCTACGCGCTGCTGGCCTCGCTGCTCGTGTCGCTGACCATCGTACCGGTGATGGCGAGCTTCTTCATCCGGCGCGACAAGATCCGGCCGGTTTCGGACAGCAACCTGATCACGCGCATCTATGAGCCGATGGTGCGCTGGGCGCTGAACCGCCCGGTCTGGACGCTGGTGATCGCGTTCGCGATGCTCATCGCCTCGTTCGGGCTGGTTCCGCTCATTGGCACCTCGTTCCTGCCATCGTCCGGAGACAAAGGCGCGACGATCGAGGTTGCTTACCCGGCGGGGACTTCGCGGGAGTCGACGATCGAGGGTGTCGCCGAGGTCGAACAACTCGTTCAGGGCGCCGTCGAAGTTGAGTCCATTCAGACCCAAATTGGCGGCGAGGGCTTGCAGGCGGTCTTCCTCGGCAGCAGCGACAGCACCGCCAACATGACGGTGATGTTCGACGACGGCGTGGACCTCAACGAGACGCTCGAGACGGTCCGCACCACACTCACGGGAACCGACACCGGCGCCGACGTCACGGTTGCCAACCTGGACGCCGGCAGCGGTGGGAATGCGGTTTCGATCGTCGTCACCGGCGCCGACTACGAGCAGGTGTCCGTTACCGCGCAAGAGCTGACCACTCAGCTCGAAGGTGTCGAGAACCTGACCAACATCGAGAACGACGTGGTCAACGTCGCGCCGGAGCTGGTGATCTCCGTCGATTCACAGGCAGCGGCAGCGGCCGGCGCCAGCAGCGCGGCCGTGGCAGGTCAGGTGCGGCAGACCCTCACGGGCAGCCCGGCCGGAACGCTGACGATCGACGGGCAACCACTGCCGGTAGAGATGACCATCGCCGGCGCAACCGACGCCGGCTCTCTCGCGCAGCTGCCGGTCGCGGGCGGCGGGCAAGTGACGCTCGGCGACATCGCCGCCATCGAGGAGTCCGATGGGCCGGCCCAGATCGTTCGTATCGACGGTGACCGGGCCGCGACCGTGTCGGCGACGATCACGACCGAAGAGACCGGTGGCGTGATCGCCGAGGTCACGCAGCTCATCACCGACCATGACGCGCCCGAAGGCGTCGATGTCGCGATTGGCGGAATCGGTCAGGATCAGGCCGATGCCTTCACGAGCATGGCGATAGCGATCCTTATCGCGATCGCAGCGGTGTATATCGTGATGGTCGCGAGTTTCAACTCGTTGACCACGCCATTCGTGATCCTGTTCAGCCTGCCGCTGGCGATCATCGGCGTCCTGGGCGCCCTCGCCCTCACCGGCAAGACGCTGGGACTGCCCGCCCTGATCGGCGTACTGATGCTGGTCGGCATCGTGGTGACGAACGCGATCGTGCTGCTGGAGTATGTGATCGAGCTGCGGAAGGACGGCCGACCGCTCAAGGAGGCGATCATCGAGGGCGGCAAGGTGCGTGTGCGTCCGATCCTGATGACGGCGTTCGCGACGATCTTCGCGCTCGCCCCCCTGGCGCTCAGCGGCGAGAGCAGCGCCATCATTGCATCGGACCTCGCGGTGGTCGTGATCGGCGGCCTGCTGACGTCGACCTTCCTGACGCTGCTGGTCGTGCCGGTAGTCTACGAATTGATCGGCGGCTGGCAGGAGCGCCGTGCCGAGAAGGGCGCCGTGCGCGCGGCCCGGACCGGGTGGAGGTCGCCCACGCCGACGCCAGCGGACTAGGCAATTCGCGAGGACGCTGTCCGCCCGCGGGAATCGACGGGCGGACGGCATCGCTTTTGGAGAGGAATCAATCGACATGACGGATCAGGACGCGAGTGGAGAGCCCGGCCGTGGCGAGATCATCCGCAAGTTCGACACGGTGCTGGACCGAGTGTCCCGCATGATGCGCCAGATCACCACGCGGGAGCTGAGCGACACCTACGGATTGTCGCTCCTCCAGCTGCAAGTGCTGGCAGCGCTCTGGCTGAGTGGGCCCGAACTCGAGATGAGCTCGCTCGCCGGCGCAAGCGGCCTGCCCGCGAGCTCGGTGACGAGCATCGTCGACCGGCTGGTGAAGCTGGGACTCGTCGAGCGCCGGCACTCCGACGTCGACCGCCGCTCCGTGCTGGCGAAGATCACCCCCGCGGGCGATGACCTCATGACCAGATTCGATGCCTGGACCATTGAGATGCTCGAGCGGATGCTCAGCCGGAGCGACGTGGAGGATATCGCCGTCTGTCTCCGGGTTTTCACCGACGCCGAGCAACAGATTCGCGACACCATTGATATTCGGTGGCCCGTCTACCGCCGGCAACTGTAACCGACACACGTTTGCGTTCGCGCCGTCTCCTGGTTCTCGTTTCCGACGATGCGGCGTCGAACGTTCGGTTGGTCATCGTCATTGAACTTACAGGAGATAGAACCATGGAACAGTTCGAGAGTAGATTGGCCGTTTTGACCAAGCGCGCCAGGTTCGCTGAACGGAAGCCATCAACATCCGTCATCGAGGTCGACGGACTCAACGTCACCTACGGCGACTTTCACGCCGTCAAGGATCTCTCGTTCCAGGTCGAGCGAGGGGAAATCTACGCACTCCTCGGCACGAACGGAGCAGGCAAGACCTCGGCCCTGGAAGTGATCGAGGGACACCGGAAGGCGTCGTCCGGCACCGTGCGCGTCTTCGGCAAGAGTCCGACGGACCGGCAGGCGGTGCGACCCAGGATGGGAATCATGCTTCAGGAGAGCGGGTTCTCCCCCGACCTCACCGTCTCGGAATCCGTTCGGCTGATCGGCCGGCTCACCGGGCGTTCCGACACCGTCGACCGGGTCCTGGGAATCACCAGCCTCACCCATAAGGCCGGGACCAGCGTATCCCAACTCTCCGGTGGCGAGAAGCGGCGACTCGACTTCGCCACCGCCGTCTACGGCCGACCCGAGCTGATCGTTCTGGACGAGCCTACCACCGGGCTGGACATCCAGTCCCGCGACGCCCTTTGGGAAGCCGTGGAACAGCTGCGCGCGGACGGCTCCACAATCGTCCTGACAACCCACTACCTGGAGGAGGCGCAGCAGCGCGCCGACCGCATCGGACTGATGCACCGCGGCGCCTTGCGCGTCGAAGGGACGGTGTCGGAGCTGACCCAGACCCTGCCCTCGTCCATCCAGTTCTCACTCGCCCCCAACGCCCCGCCGCCGCCGATGCAATCGACCCTCATGTCCGACCTGTCGTACCGCATCGAAACGTTCGTGCTCCAGCGTGACCTCAAGCAGCTGCTCGACTGGGCGGAGGCTCACGCAGTGGAACTGCTCGGGTTATCGGCC
>JBGTNF010000330.1:0-3958 GCA_041743205.1 Thermomicrobiales bacterium
GCCGAAGGCGAGGCTGCCAGCGGCGCCGACCGCAAAGGCGCGGCGCGATACCGTGCGGCTGCCGCCGAGACGGGTGGACGTTACGCTGGGCCGGTCGAAATGGGATCGAGACACGGAATCCCCCTTGGATTGCGGAACGACCTGTTCCTGGATTGTATACAGTTCTCCAATCCTACGATCGCGCCGGGGAGAGAGATATGACCCAATAGTCCTATATGAATGCAGTATTTGCTCCAAGGCGCAGCGAATCCCCGGCTGATTCCAGCCGGGGATTCGTCTTGTAAGCTCTATTGGTCGCCTACGACCGTTCGAGATCGACCTCGACGTGCAGCTCGATCTCGTCGCCGAGCGTCATCAGGGGCACGGCGTTCCAGGTCATGCCCAAGTCCCGGCGGTTGAACGATCCCGAGAGCGTGACGTGCGCCCGTGCGCTGCTCGGAGCCGGTTCGAACGTTCCGGTCAGGGTGATGGGCAGGCTGGCGCCTCGCGCGTGCAGCAGGCCCGAGACTTCGTACCCGCCGCCCGAGGACGGAATCGCCCGGATCGCCGTCGATTCGAACCTGACCTCGGAGTGCGTTTCCACGTCGAAGAAGCCCGGTCCAAGCAGGTGCCTGTCCCGTTTCGCTTGTCCGGACCGCTGGCTTGCCGCCTGGACCTCGACTCGCGCCGTGGCCCGCTCCGGCGCGCCGTCCGGCATCGAAACCGTTGCCGCAATCCGGTCGAAGCTGCCGCGTGCCGTCACCGGGATCGCCATGAAATACTTCTTGCGCGCCGTCCAGCGGACCGTGGCCGAGCCCGGCACGGCCGACCACTGCGCGGAAAGCGCCGCCATGGGATCGATTGCGAACGTTCCGGCGTTTAGCTGATGGGTCTCGGTTGCCACGGGCGTTTCCTTTGACGTGACCTGACGGCGGATTGGTTGATGAGCTAAACTATTCCGATGAAAGGATTTTAGGGATAATGATTGAGGAAGTCAAGTATTTGAAGAATCTTGGAGACACGTGCCTGGAGGATGCGGCGACGTGTTCGTCCCTGGCGTGCGACGCTGGGGCAGGAATGTCGACCTCGCAACAAGTCCAGGTCCATTTGCTCGGGATTGGGGAACGCCTGCGCCAGCACGCGGCAGCCGTCGGCCACCGCTTCGATTTCACCCCGCAGCAGGCGATGCTGCTCGACCGGCTGGGAAGCCGGCAGACGATGGGCCAGGTGGCCGCGGCGCTCCACTGCGACCCGTCCAACGTGACCGGGATGATCCGGCGGCTGGAAGCCCGCGGGCTCGTCGTGCGCGAGGCGGACGAGGCGGACCGCCGCACCAAGTGGCTGGTGCTCACCCCGGCCGGGATCGCCGCGCGGGAATCGTTCCTGCACGAGATGTTTCAGGTCACGTCGGTGCTGGACGGTCTCGACGACGAAGCCCAGGCGCAGTTGCTGGCGCAACTCCGGGTGGTGGCCGGAAACCTCAAGGCGTCCACATCCTGCGGCTAACGGTGTTTAATTCGACGCTTCCCTACGGTATGTGCGCCAAAACATTGGGCATCACACGTTTCGTAAGGGCGGCCCAGAATCGACCGCCTATGATTGCGTTAGCAACGACAGCTTGTCGATTCGTGTGGCCGCCCGGATCTGGCTGGGTGCTCAACTATCCGTATGTTCCCGGATTTCCCGTCAAACGGCCCGCGATCCGGTCGCAACCCGTTTCGTTCACCACAACGAGCCCCGATCGCGCACGTGGCGCGATCGGGGCTCGTTGTCGATTTGGCGTAGTCGTCGCGCCAGGATCACGCGGAATCCGCGCATTGAATCGCGGTTGGTTGCTCGGCCAGATCCGGGCGGCCACACGAATCGAAAATGCCTAGTTGCGGAATGCATTGACGCCGGTCTATTCTGGGCCGCCCCTACACCCTTGGGGGTAACCCGTATCTGCCCGGATTCCTGGCTACACCTTGGCGAGCGCCTGCTCCAGGTCGGCGATCAGGTCGCCGACCGTTTCAAGACCGACCGAGAGCCGGATGTAGTCCGGCGTGACGCCGGTCGACGCCTGCTCCTGCTCCGAGAGCTGGGAGTGCGTGGTCGTGGCCGGGTGGATGATGAGGGACTTGGCGTCGCCGATGTTGGCGAGGTGCGAGAAGATCTCCACGCCCTCGACCAGCTTGCGCCCAGCCTCTGCGCCGCCTTTCACCCCGAAGCCGAGGATCGCGCCGTACAGCCCGTGCTGCCAGTACTTGTTGGCGATTTCGTAGGAGGGGTGGCTCGGCAGCCCCGGGTAATTGACCCACGACACCTTCGGGTGCTCGTTGAGGAACCGCGCGACCTGGAGCGCGTTCTGGCTGTGCCGCTCCATCCGCAATGGCAGGGTTTCGACGCCCTGGATGATCAGGAACGAGTTGAACGGGCTGATCGCCGCCCCGATGTCGCGCAGGCCCTGGACCCGCAACTTGATGATGTAGGCGATGTTGCCCAGCGCCTGCGAGAAGCTGAGGCCGTGGTAGCTCGGGTCGGGATCGACGAACTCCTCCTTGAAGCGCGGGTTGTTGGCCCAGTCGAAGTTGCCGCCGTCGACCACAATGCCGCCGATCGAGGTGCCGTGGCCGCCGATGAACTTGGTCAGCGAGTGGATCACGATGTCGGCGCCGTGCTTGATCGGCTGGACCAGGTAGGGCGATGGAATCGTGTTGTCGAGGATCAGTGGCACCCCGGCCTCATGGGCGACATCGGCCACGGCCTGGATGTCGAGCGTCAGCAGGTCCGGGTTGCCGATGGTTTCGGAATAGACGGCCTTCGTCTTGTCCGTGATCGCGGCCTTTACCGCAGCGGCGTTGGATTCGGCGAACTTGACCGTGATCCCCAGCTTCGGCAGCGTGTAGTGGAAGAGGTTGTAGGTGCCGCCGTAGAGGCTGGTGGTCGAGACGATCTCGTCACCGGCTTTCGCCAGGTTGAGGATCGCCAGCGTCTCCGCCGATTGCCCGGAGGCGAACGCCAGCGCCGCCACCCCGCCTTCGAGCTGGGCGATGCGCTGCTCCAGCACGTCGGTCGTAGGGTTCATGATCCGGGTGTAGATGTTGCCGAATTCCTTAAGCCCGAAGAGGTTGGCGGCGTGCTCGGTGCTGTTGAACTGGTACGAGGTGGTCTGGTAGATCGGCACCGCCCGCGATCCCGTGGTGGGGTCGGCGGTCTGGCCGGCGTGGAGGGCGAGCGTCTCGAAACCGAGCGTCTTCTGTGGTTCTTCCGTCACGTGGAGCTGTCCTTTCGATAGATGCGTACGAGTCAGGTAGTGGCCGCCTCGGTAAGGGGAAGCACCCTCCTGGATTCTGCCTGGGAACGGCGCGCAGCGCCCTTTACGTCATTCCGTCGGGCAGCGAAGCGAGGCGCCAGCGACCAGAGGAATCTCTTCGCCGCAGCGAACGGTGCTGCCATGCTGCTGCGGCAGGAGATTCCTCCACTCGCCTGCGGCTCATTGCGGAATGACAATTAAGGCGCTGCGCGCCACTCCGCATGCCCGTCAAGTGGTGACGGATGCCACGGTCCTGTTGAGTTCATGGCCCGGATTTGTGGATCACGGCGGGCGGCCGTGGCCGGTACACATCTCCGCCCGGGCCGTCCCGGTCGAGCCGCCATTGATCCGGGCTACGAACGATTCGATCAGCGGGTTGAGCTGGTCCCAGTCCTTGAGGAAGGCGTCGTGCCCGTTCGGCGAGTCGATTTCGGCGTAGGTCACGTCGCGCTTCAGGTAGCGCAGGTGATCGTGCAGCGTGCGGATCTCTTCCGGGGCGAAGAGCCAGTCGCTGGAGATGCCCACCAGCAGCAGGGGCGCTTCAATCCGGCCCAGCCAGTGATCGGCCCCACCCTCGCGGGCGACATCGTACATGTCCATCGCCCGGGTCAGGTAGAGGTACGAGTTTGGGTCGAACCGCCGCACCAGCGCTTCGCCGTGGTAGTGGAGATACCCCTCGACATCGAA
>JBGTNF010000331.1:0-8196 GCA_041743205.1 Thermomicrobiales bacterium
GCATCGGGCTCCACCTGCTGCGGATCCGGCGCGGCGCCTCCGGAACCGGTGGCGGTTCCGCCGTCTCGCTGCCGGGGGCCGCGACCTGAGCATCGCGCACGCCTCGAACATCGCCAAACCGGAGCGGAACGGGCCGGGAAATCGAGTACGCTGGATGGAAAGCCCAATCGGTTTTCCCGGAAGGCGGGCGGATGCCCAACATTCGCGTGGACACGTATAAATCGATCCCGCACGACAGCGAGGCAGTCTACCGCTGTCTCACGGATTTCGATCGCGGCGTGCCGCGCATCCTGCCGGAAACGGTTCGGGATTACGCGGTGGAAGCGGGCGGCCAAGGTGAGGGCACGGTCGTGACCTGCGCGATGACGATCCGGGGCCGCGAGCGAACGTTCCTGTTTCGGGTCGCGGAACCGATCCGGTCACGCACGATCACCGCCTACGATCATGGCTCGCACCTGACCCTCACCTGGTTCCTGCGCTCCGAAGGTCCGTCGACGGAAGTCGAGATCGAAGCCTACTGGACGGAGCCCGACTCGAGGTTCGCGTTCCTCAAATCATGGTGGGCGTACCTCGTCATCCGCAAGATGTTCGACGCCATGCTGGCCCGCATTCCCAAAGTCATCGCCGAGCTGGGCTACGATCGGCCAGCGACGCCCTGAGCGCGTCCAGCAGCGCGCCGTGACCCACGACCAATGCCGGGAGCGGCTCGTCCAACGAGGCCCAGTACAACCGGAATCGAAACCGTTCGCCGGGTGATCCCTCGGGATCGTTCTCCCAATGCTCCCACGAATCGCCGGTCGTCTGGTTGCACACGAGGTGCACGAATGTCCTGCGATGCACCTCGTCGCGCCCGTACGGCCGCAGGTCGAAGGCGCGGACGCCGAGCACGCGGGCTGGTTCGAGATCGGTGAGCCCGGTCTCCTCCGTCGCCTCGCGCAGGGCGGCCGCGACCACCCGCTCGCCGGGCCGCATCGTGCCCGCCGGAACCTGGATCCCGGCCTCGGGGTGATCCGGATGGGCAAGCAGCAACAGGCGCCGCCCGCTGGTGATGTAGGCGAACGCCTTGCGTGGACAGCTGGTCATCACTTCCCTATCCTGGCGGCGCGGGCGGCATGCCAGGCGCTGGCCTGTACTTCCGCCGCCTCGCGAAACGCACGAAGATCCTGATGATCGGCGGACGCGCCGGGCGTCTTGTCGTCGCGCAAGCCCTGCACCAGCGGCGTCAGCAGGTGGTCGGCCAGCCAGGCCACCGCCGGCACGGCCACCGCGTCTCCCATCGCCTTGTACGCCTGGTTGTAGGACGCGGGAAGGACGAATCCATCGTCCACGCCCATCAACCGGGCCGCTTCCCGTGGCGACAACAACCGGGTCCGCACCCGTTCGCCCTCGACAATGACGACGGTTTGCCGGCTGGACCCGCCAGACGGCGTGCGCAGGCACCCGGCCAGGCCGTCGAACCGCACTTCGGCCCGCTGCACGCCGTTGCGGACCCGCCGGTAGAGCAAGCCGACCTGCTGGCCGCCAATGTTCTGCGCCCGCTCCAGCTTGGCCCGGTTGACGCTGGACATCATTTCCACCAGCCGCGCCGTTTCGGCATCGGATTTCCACCGGACGGCGGTTGGTTCGGTTTCGATGATCGATGAAACGTTGGGAACCGCCGCCGTGGGCGCAGGCAGCGACCACCAGCGCCAGCGTGCCATCAGGTTCTCCGGCAACCGGGCGAACGCCGCGTGGACGGCCAGCGGATGCCACGATGACCTATCGGGCGCCCCCGTCTCGAACGGCGCCGTATCGAAACGCTCGTCGACCGCGACCAGGAAGACCCTTGGCCGCGATTGGGGCACGAACCGTTTCGCGTCGATCACGAATGCGCCAACGTTCAGGCCCAACCCGCCGAGCGCCTCGCACAGACCGGCGAAATCCGGCCCGTGCAGCAGGCCGACAACGTTCTCGATCACGATCATCGGCGGCCGACGGTCCCTGGCGTGCAAGTCGCGCATGATCCGCCAAAAAGCCCAGAACGCACCGCTGCGCCCCGCGGACATGCCGCGCCTCCAGCCGGCCAGGGACAGGTCCTGGCACGGGAACGAGGCCCAGGCCAGGTCGACGCCAGCCGGCAGGCCGGCGGCGTCGACCTGGGCCACGTCGCCCAGGTGATAGACGGCCGGGTCGAAATTGGCGCGGTAGACCTCAGCCTTGTTGGGATCGTGGTCGTTGGCCCAGACGCAGCGCCAGCCTGGCCCCATGCCCAGCTCGACCAGCCCGGCCCCGGCGAAGAAGTCGAGGAACCGCAAGTCGCCACCATCTTTTGCGATGGCGACAGGCGAGACATGGTCAGTCGTGGCGGCATGACGCGATGTTTCCATGATGGCAGTATCGTGCGTTTCGCCGGCCGTGGGTATGACGCGACGATGTCGCTACCGAGCCGCCTCACCGGCGGCAAGCGCCTGCAAGCGTGCCGTGGCGGCGGCGATCCCGGCCGGAAGCTGGCACTCCCAGATCACGATCTGCTCCCACCCCAAGGCGTCCAAGTCCGATCGCGTCCGCTCGTCGCGCGCGACGTTGCGGGCGATCTTCGCCTCCCAATACTCCCGGTTGCTGATCGGCATCCGGCTCCGCTTGCAGCCGTGCCAGTGCCAGAAACAGCCGTGGACAAACACCAGCAGCTTGTAGCGGGGAAAGACCAGGTCGGGGCGGCCCGGCAGGTCCCGGCGATGGAGCCGGTAGCGAAATCCGGCGGCGTGCAGGGCGCGGCGGACTCGCAGCTCCGGCTCCGTGCCGGTGGATTTGACGCGGCGCATGATGGCGCTGCGCGTTTGCTCATCGACTGTGTCTGGCATGGGCGGGGCAATTCAGTCATCGAAAGCCGGAAACCGCCGGTCGACCTTCAGCCTTCGGCCACCACTTCGAACGTCGGCAGCGCGCCAACGACATCGAAGAACCCCGGCTCCGCCGACGAATGCTCGGCCCAATAGGGCGCGAACCGGTCGGTCACGCTGGCCAGCGGCACGACCGCCGCCTTCGCGTTGGCTTCGGTTTCCCAGGTGGACAGGGTGAATCCCCAGCCGGACGTTCGGTCGAAGAGGTGCGTGACGTGAACGAATCCGTCCAGTTCGCGGTAGGCATCCGTGCTTTCCCGCGCCGTCCGGATGACGTCGTCGGCATGTTCCGGCTGAAACCTGGCCCTGGCGATCTGAGCGTGCATCGTAGTCTCCTCGACGTTGGCGCGAATGCTGGCCCTTTCACTGTAACGAGGCGGAATGGCTCCGTCGACCGCCGACACGCCGCAGGGGCTAGCGCCACCATGTCCGCCAGCAATTCAGAACGGCTATGATGCGATTGCACGAGCGAACGCATGAACGGACGGGGCGATCCATGGGTGAGCAGCCGGTCCTTACGGATCTCATCTTCGAAGCGGACATTCCCTACGGGATCGGCGGCGGGCGCACGCTGCTGCTGGACATCCTGCGGCCCGACGTGCCGCCGCATCCGGAACGGCCCGCCGTGATCTGGGTCCACGGGGGAGGATGGAGCGAAGGGGAGCGATTCCCGAGCCCGAACGCTCCGCTGGCCCAGCGCGGGTTCGTGACGGCCTCGATCAGTTACCGGTTCCTCGACGAGGCGATCTTTCCCGCCCAGATTCACGACGTCAAGGCCGCCATCCGCTTCCTGCGATCAAACGCCGCCCGCTGGGGCATCGATGCCGAATCCATCGGGATTTGGGGCGGTTCGGCGGGCGGGCACCTGGCGGCGTTGGCCGCGGTGTCCGGCGGCATGCCATTGCTGGAGGGCGACGGCGGCTACGCCGACGAATCGTCGCTCGTCCAGGCGGCGGTGGCCCTGGCTCCGCCCACCGATTTCCAGGTGGATTGGAATGACGAATCGGACATGCCGTTGCACGAAGGGGTGATCGAAACGATGCCGCTGCTCTTCGGTGGACCCAACCTGACCGACCCGGACATTGCCTGGCGCACCCGGTTGGCCAGCCCGGTAGCGCTGGCGACCGCCGCGGCGCCGCCAATGCTGGTGGTGCACGGCACGCTGGACGAACTCGTACCCGTCGCCCAGGGACGCCGGCTCGTGGCCAGGTTGCAGGAAGTGGGCGCCGAGGCGGAAATGCTGGAATTGCCGGCGGACGACCATGGGCTGCATTCGCTTTTCGGCGAGGAAGGCAACGGCGGCAAGGCGACCTCGCCGGCGATGCGGCGGGTATACGACTTCTTCGAGCGTACGCTGGGGCCGGTTACCGGCTGGAACCTGACCGGCGCCTGAAGTGGGCGCACCGGAAGTCCGCCACGAGGGCGTCCACTGCGGGGATGTTCGAAGGGAAGAAGTGGAATGCGGGTTAAATACCGAGCGGGTCGCTGCTTGGGGCGACCCGCTCCGGTGGGTGGGGGAGGAGAGAGTGGATAGACATCGCTGTAGTGCTTGGATCCACAACGTATTTGTCTTTCCACTTACGAGAATAGCGGGGTTGCCTGAGTCATTACTGAACCTTCCCTGAAGATTTGCTTAAGCGCCCAAGCCGTGGAAAATACCGGAAGATCGCTGTCGGTTTTGGACATGTTCTTTCGAAGGGAACAAGGCCTTGAAGCAGTTTCACCACATCGGGTTGCCGGCCGAAAACCAGGAAACGCCAATCGACGGCGAGTTCTGGGTGGAGGGCGGCAAGCTCTGGCTGACCAACCCCGACCATCACCCACAGCGCGTCGAATGGCTGCGCTACGCGCCGGGCCACGAGCGCGACCCTCGCTTCCGCGATCACCCGCACCTCTGCTACGAAGTCGACGACATCCACGCCGCCGTCGCCGGCAAGACGATCGTCCGGCCCGTGGGCGACATGGGCGACCCGCCGTTCGCGCTGGCCGCGTTCACGGAGGAAGACGGGATCCTCGTCGAGTACCTGCAGGTCACCGGCTCTCGCCGCTGGTTCGACGCCCCGGTGGAGTGATTGAAGCGTATTGCATGGAACAAATTGGTTCGGGAACCATTGTCATTCCGAGCTTGCGAGGAATCTTTGGGCTTCCGGTGCGGCTGAATTTCGAAGATATCGCTGCGCTGCCTCGTTCCTCGGAATGACAAAGGGTCAGCTCTCGACTTGACGCGGGCGCTGGCCACCAGGAAGTACAAGGGCACATGACGATGACCAAAACGCGGATCGCGGTGCTGGGGGCCGGTTTCATGGGCGGCACCCACGCCCGCGCCTATCACGAACGGGACGATGTGGAGATCGCGGCAATCTACGCCCGCAGCGCCGATCGTGGCCAGGTTCTCGCCAACGAGCTGGGCACGGCTTTCACGCAGGATCTCGATCGCGTGCTGCGGGACGACGCGATCGAGGCCGTCGACATCTGCCTGCCGACCCCGGCCCACCGCCCGACCGCCGAAGCGGCGCTGGCCGCCGGCAAGCACGTACTCATCGAAAAACCGCTGGCGTTGACGATCGAGGACGCCAACGCCCTGGTGGCCGCGTCGGACGCGACCGATCGTGTCTTCATGGTCGCCCACGTCCTCCGGTTCTGGCCGGAGTACGTCGCGCTCAAGCGCGTCGTGGACAGCGGCGAGCTGGGTCGCCCGGTCGCGGTCAACGCCGTGCGCCGCCAACCATTTCCGGAGTGGTCGGCCCTGCTGAAATCCGCCGACCTGACCGGCGGCGCGATCTACGACATGCTGATCCACGATTACGACGCCATCAACTGGCTGCTCGGCGAGCCCACCTCGGTCGTCGCCAACGGCATCGCCAACCCCCGATCGGGCGGGCTCGACCAGGCCCAGGCCCTGATCGGCTACGCGGGGGGCACGGGCGTCGCCGACGGCGGGATGATCCAGCCGGAAAGCTACCCTTTCACCTCGCGGCTGGAGGTGCTTTGCGAACGTGGAGCGATCGAGTACCACTTCCAGGCAGGGGGGCGATCGTTCGAGGTGGGCACGCCCACCAACCGCCTGACCATCTACCGCAAGGGGGGCGATCCTGAGGTCCTGCCCGTCGAGCAGTCGGACCCGTTCGCCAACGAGGTCGGCTATTTCGTCGAATGCATCCGGGCCGGGACACCGGCGGACCGGGCGACACCGCGCGCCGCCCGGCTGGCGATGCAGGTCGGGCTGGCCGCGAAAGCGTCGGCCGAATCCGGCCAGCGGATCACGCTCGATCCGTTGGCGACCTCGCTATAATCAGAAACATGGCATCGATCATCGGTTCGCAGGGGGCCCCCAGAGTGAGCGACACGCGCCAGCCAACCGACACTGCCCTGGACCCTGAGTCATCGTGGAACGGCCAGCGCCTGCAGGCGCTGCGGAACCGCTACCCCGGCATGGCGCTACGCACCCAGCTCACCCACATCCATGATGATCAGGTGGTGGTAAGGGCCGAGCTGTCGCTGCCGGACGGATCGTCGGTCAGCGCCCATGCGGCCGAACCGAGCGAACAATCCGGCCTGCTGGACAGCGCGATCGAGCTGGCCGAGCAGCGGGCCACCGCCCGCGCCCTGGACCTGCTGGAGCCTGGCGAGCTGCCGGCGAACGCAACCCGCCCGGAACCGGTCCCGGAACCGGCGCTGGAATCTCCCGTAGAGACGTCAGCGCCGCCGCCGGACCGTTCGCCCCCATTAGTGGTGGACGCCCTGCGCAAGGTCTCGCAACGGCGCCCAGCGACCGAATTGCCGCCGCCCATTGCCGAGGCCCGCGACGAGCCGCGTGATGAGTCTCCGGTGGTTTCACAGCCTGAACCACCTTCGGAGGTCCCGGAGACCCGGCGGGAACCGGAGGCGCCGGCAACCGTCGCGCCGGAAGAACCGGGGCTACCAGGTCTGCCGGATCTGCCGGACCTGCCGGACCTGCCGGACCTCGCAGACTACACCTGGACGCATTTCTGGACCTGGGCCCGCGCCAACGATCTCAGCACCAAAGGCCAGGTCGAGCAGCGGATCGGGCGCCCGATCGACAACCTCACCCCTCGCGACGTGCGTCAGCTGCTGCACGACAATGGCGTACCCGGCTAACCAATCCGGACGAAGCGCGGCCAGCCAGGACGAAACGACGTCAAACGGTTCCCGCCGGACACCGTTTGGCCGTTTTGCGCTGTATTCAGCCCGGCCTGGCGCCAAAGGCGACTGCGCCCGCCAGACACCTCTTCCCGCCACTGGGGTTGACAACGCCCCAAACGCCGCCGCCTTGCGTGACTGAATGATTATGGTGTTCGTACAGACGTATCAGCGCCTCCAGCGCCACATTGGCCGACCGTCGCCTGATTTCGACCATGTCAATTGCGAACGTTCGCTTTACGAACGTCGGTCGATTGTGCTTATCAAACGTTGACAAAACAGCATAATCCCGTTCTGTCCGAACACTTCAGTGCCATATTGGCACTGAACGTACTCTTGATGAACTTTTTACGCGCCTGTAGTCTTCGTCGTAGCGCTGACGTCCGGTCAACCCGTGTTGATCCCGCCCGGCTCAGCCGCGCCTCTCCCGCGAGGCGCACTTCCAGCTCCCCGCAGGCTGGAGATGACCGCTACCGGTCCATCCCGCGGGACTGGATCGGTAGCCAGGTCGGCGACCGAACCACTCGTCATGCTGACGCGCCTGGGGAGAGAGTGTCGCGATGACTTCGACCAATCCTGGCGGCCAATCCCGGCCGGCCAGACCTGTATCGCCGCCGCCGCCGCTGGCGTCCCGGCGATCCCGCCAGGGGCTTTCGCTGGTCGCCGTGATCACGGCCTTCGCCTTGTCGTTCTACCTGCTGAACGGCGGGGTGGCGACGAGCCAGAATTCGGGAGGAACCCCGGCCGCGTCGCCGATGGCGTCGCCCCAGGCCGACGATCCCCGGATCACCATCGACTTCACCGAACTCAACGATTCCGGCGTGTCCGGATCGGCCACGCTCTTCGCCGCCGGCGACACGACGATCGTCGAGATCGACCTCGACGGCACGGGCGAAGACCATCCCGCCCACGTTCACGCGGGAACCTGCGAAGACATCCAGCCGGAGCCGGAATTCAACCTCCAGAACGTGGGCGAGGCGGGAACCAGCACCTCGACGGTCGACCTGCCGCTCGCCGAGCTGATCGACGGCGACTACGTCATCGACCTTCACCTGGCGGCCAACCAGCTTGGCACGCTGATCGTCTGCGGCGACATCGACGGCACGCCCGCCAACGCCGCCGGCACGCCGGTCGCGATCGGCGGCCAGGTCGAGCC
>JBGTNF010000332.1:0-6128 GCA_041743205.1 Thermomicrobiales bacterium
TTTGCGCCGGACGCGTCCGATGTCCTGGTCGCCGCCTGCATCGACTTTCTGCGCGAACTGAAGGGGACGGCATGACCTCCCTCCACGGCAAGGGCGCGCTGGTCACCGGCGGGGCGACCGGCATCGGGCGGGCGATTTGCCAGCGCCTGGCGGCCGATGGGGCATCGGTACTAATCGCCGACATCAATGACGAAGCCGGCGAGGCCACGGCGGCGGCAATCGATGGGAGGTTCGTCCACTGCGACACCAGTCGACCGGCCGATGTGGAGCGGGCTGTACGGCAGATGACGGATGCCTGGGGATCGGTCGACATCCTGGTCACGGCGGCGGCCTTCACCGGCGGTCACCACCCTGCCACCGATATGCCCGTGGAGGAATGGCAGCGAGGAATCGACGTCTCCCTGAGCGGGGCATTCTACGCGGCGAAATACGCCGCGATCGCGATGAAGGCGCAGGGTCGGGGATCGATCGTCCATATCGCCTCGGTCGAAGGCATGACCGGCGCCGCCGGCCACGTGGCCTACGTCACGGCCAAGAGCGCGCTGGTCGGCCTCACCCGGTCGATGGCGATCGACTATGGCCGGCACGGCATCCGGGTCAATGCCGTGAGTCCCGGGATCATCGATTCCGGCCGGCCAGACATCGAGGCGGGCAAGCGCAACCCCGGGCGCCTGGCGTTCTGGCGCGGGATGACTGTGCTGGATCGCATTGGGCAACCACACGAAGTGGCGGCCGTCGTCGCCTTCCTGGCTTCGGATGACGCCTCGTATGTCACAGGCCAGAACATCGCCGTCGACGGCGGATGGACGATTGGCTACCCATTGCCGGGCGATTCGTGAACGTCTGACCCTTCGTTGCGTACGAGAGAGGAAACCGATGATTGCCAATGACCAGCAACGACTCGCCGATCGCGCCCAGGCGGTGATCCCTGGCGGGGTCAATTCTGCAAACCGGGCCCTGCCGTGGCCGCTGGTGGCGCAGGACGCCCTGGGTGCCCACTTCACCGATGCCAACGGCACGCGCTACCTCGATTACCACGCGGCCTTCGGGCCGCTGATCCTGGGGCACAACCACCCCGTCGTGAACGAGGCGGTGCGGGCGGCCACCGAGGGTGTCGACCTGATGGGCGCGGGGGTGACGCTGGCCGAAATCGAGCTGGCGGAACGCCTGGTCGAGCTGGTGCCCTCGGCCGAGCGCGTGTTGCTGACCAACTCGGGATCGGAGGCGACCTTCGCCTCCCTGCGCCTGGCGCGGGCGGTCACCGGCCGCCACGACATCGTCAAGTTCCAGGGCACGTACCACGGCTGGCACGACGCGGTGCTGATGAACGTGATCACCCCGGCCGAGCGGATGGGCGCGAAGGACCCCCTCTCGCTGGGCATGCTGCCGGAAACGATCGACCATACGATGGTCCTGCCGTTCAACGATGTCGCGGCGGTTCGCCAGGCACTGGCCGAGCGGGGCGAGTCGATCGCGGCGATCCTCGTCGAGGTGATCCCGCACAACATTGGCTGCGTGCTGCCGACCGTGGAATTCCTGTCAACGCTGCGGGAGGAAGCGACACGGCACGGTTGCCTGCTGATCTTCGACGAGGTGATCACCGGGTTCCGGCACGATCTCGGCGGCTACCAGAAACTGGCCGGGGTCACGCCGGACCTGACGACCTTTGCCAAGGCGATGGCCAACGGCTACCCGATCGCGGCTTTGGTCGGGAAAGCGCAGTACATGGACCGCTACGCGCCGGGCGGCGGTGTCTTCTTCGCGGGCACCTACAACGGGCATCCGCTCAATGTCGCCGCCGCGCTGGCCACCATCGCGGTCCTCGAGGATGGAAGCGTTCACCGGCAGACGGCCAAGCTCGCCGAACGAGCCGCCACCGGCATCGAGGGGATCGCCAGGGACTTTGAGATCACGATCACGGTGGCCCGGTTCGGCTCGGTATTCGTACCCTATTTCATGGAGAGGCCAATCCGCAGCTACGACGACCTGCTGCGAAACGACACTGCCACGGATGTCGCGTTCCGGCTGGGCATGTGCGAGCGGGGCATTTTCATGCTGCCGACCGCCCTCAAACGCAACCATGTCAGCGCCGCCCACACCGTCGAGGACATCGACCGAACACTCGAGGTCGCCCGCGAGGTGCTGCTCAACCTCAAGGGAACTGCGCCGTAACCTACCCGCCGTTCGCCTCGCGAAATGTCACGGTCACGAGCGTTTCGTCGTCGTTGGTCAGGCCGGGCGTGCCCGAGGCGATGAACCACGCTTCGTGATCCATCTGCGCGAACGCGAACCGCACCGAAAATGCCTCGCCGCTTGCGGCGCGGCGGATCGGGGTCGCGTGGTCCGGGATCGGCCGGTGACTGGCGTCGACCAGCACGGCGCCGTCGTGGTCGGCGAGCAAGGCGGTGTAGGCCGCGTTCTCGAGGATCGTCGAGCCATCGCCGGCAACGACGACCAGCGGGTCGGCGACCCCGTCGATGATGGCCCGGAGCTGCTGCCGCGTGGATTCAGCCTCCGCCGCCGCCGCCAGCATTTCGCTGGTCCGCGCCTCCATGTCCCGGTTGGTGGTGTTCAGTTCTTCCACCGTCGCCTGCATTTCCTCGTTGAGCGTCTCCAGTTCCTCATTGCTGGCTTGAAGTTCCTCGTTGAGGGTTTCGACCTCCTCGGTCGCCGCCTGGATTTCCTCGACCGCCACCAGGAGCTCTTCGTTCTTGGCGCGCAGCCGGACAATGCTGTTCGTCAGTTCCTGGTTGGCGGTCAGCACCTCTTCGTTCGCCCGGACGAGCCGCGCGACATCGCTCTCCGCGACTCCCCGCTGCTGGCGCAATTCCTCACGCTCGGTGACATCGATCGCGGTCACGACCAGCAGCAGGTCTTGCGCGTTCTCGCTGGGCAGGTAGGGTACGCATGAAATTTCCAGGGTCCGGCGGGCGTCGACCGGTGAACCGATCGGTTCCAGGATCCGGCTGACCAACTGCTCGGAGGATCGGGCCTCGTCGATCAGGGTGCGGACCGCGACCGCGTCGTAGTGGTGGATGAGGTGGATGAAATCCTCGTCGACGGCGGTGGAGTGGATGCCGAACAGGCGCCGCAACTCGCTATTGAGATACCGGATATCGTAATTCCGGTCGACCACGATCACGCCGAACGGCAACCCCAGCAGGGTCTGTTCGGCGGGGCCGAGGCTCGTGCGTGGCCGCGCCTGCTCCCGGCCCATGCTCGAGTGGGAGGCGGCCTGGCGGGGGCCAACCGACCGCGGCTGGGGAAAAGGGGCCACGGCGTTGTCGTGAACGCGGGAGGCCGGGATCAGGACCCGATCGCCCACCCGCCGGTAGCTCTTGAGCCGAGGCTGGTCGACCGCGAAGTATTCGGCGAGGCCATCGACGGTTTCCGACTTGCCGAGCACGAGGTAGCCATCGATGCGCAGCGAGAACGCGAACAACTGCAAGACCCGCCGCTGGAGCACCGGCGTGAAATAGATGAGGACGTTGCGGCAGAAGATCAGGTCGATCCGGGGAAAGGGAGCCCGCTGTCCAAGATCGTGCTCGCCGAACACCAGCATCGCCCGCAAGTGCTTGCCAACCTCGTAGTCGTCGCCCACCTTCACGAAATGGCGTTTGATCATGGTTTCGGGCAGGTTACCCAACGTGCGCGCCGGGTAGATGCCGCGCCGGGCGAAGGCGACCGCATCCTGGTCGAGGTCGGTCGCGAAAATCCTGACCTCCGGCGCCGCGTCATTATCGGCGAGCAGGTCGGTAATCGTCATCGCGAGCGAATAGGCCTCTTCGCCGGTCGCGCAGCCAGCCGACCAGACCCGAAGATCGGAGCCGCGCGCCTCCGACTCGGCGATGAGCTCGGGGAGCACGTGCTCGCCCAGGTGGGCGTAGAGCTCTGGATCGCGAAAGAACTCCGTGACCTTGATCAGGAAGCTCGATACGAGCTGCCGGCGCTCCTCGGGATCGCTCCGGACGTGGCGGATGTACTGGGGAATCCCCTGATGCCCGGTCGCAATCATTCGCCGCTTGAGCCTGCGCTGGATTGTCGGTTCTTTGTACCCTGAGAAGTCGATGCCCGTGTACTCGCGGATCTGGTCGAGGAACGATTGCAGCTGGCTTCGCTCGGACACCGGCGGCACGTCGAACTCGCCCTCGACCAGCGAGTCGAGCAGCTCGCCGATCCGGTCCAGGTTGGCGACGATATCCACGACCGACGGCGCCAACGACTGCGGCATGCCAGAGTACGCAGCGGTGTCCGGATTCTGGATCACCACCGTGCCGCCGGCGTACTTGACGTCGCGGGCGCCCGCGGCGCCATCGGAGCCGGTTCCCGAAAGCACGACCGCGATCAGGTTCTCGCCAAAGGCCTCGGCCGCCGAGGAAAAGAGCACGTCGATCGAGGGATGGGGCCCTGAGCCATCCGGGTGGACGCGGACGTCGGAATCGCTGACGACCACGTCACGGTTGGGAGGGATGACATAGATCACGCCGTTCTCGAGCGATTCCCGGTCGGTCACGATCCGCACCGGCAGCGGAGACCGGCGCCCCAGGATGTCCCCCAGGTTCGATTCCCGCCGGGGACTGAGGTGCTGCGCAATCACGATCGGCGCGGCAAAGGTCGCCGGCAAGGTGCTGACCAGCTCGGACAAGGTTTCGACGCCGCCGCCCGACGCCCCGATCACGACCAGGCACGACACGCCATCCATCGAATCTGTCATCGGTTCACCTGCCTACAGTGACCTGTTGCCTCATGGTTGTGAGGGTTCTCGACCGGTATCCGGTTGGCGCAACCAAACGCCGTCACGACGCACAGTCGGGGTCCTGGCCTCATGAGCGCGTCAGCTGATTTTGCAGACAATGATACATCTTCGCAAGTGGTCGGGCTTAGTTTTCGGCGCCGTGCGCCACCGCCCGGACCGGGACGTGCAGCGATACGTCCAGCAACTCACGGATCGCATCCGCGCGCTCCTCGTCGAGTTGCGCCTGGTCGTCGACTCGTTCGGAACGGCCCGGCCGCGTGCCGGACTCACGGAGCCTGACTCCCGCCTGGCGCGAAAGCGTGGCGCGTTCCTCGAGCAGGCGCACGCTGGACCAGAGGGCGGCTTCCAGTTGCTCTGACTTCTGGCCAAGCAGCGATTCGATGCTCCAGGCGTGCCCCACGTGGCACCGGAACCCGGCGATCGGGCCGGCATCGGTTTGCCAAAGGGTTCCACCGCAGTCGGGACAGGTATACATGGTGAGCTCACCGCTGCGACGATTGCGAGCCTGCTCTTCGAAATCGGCGCCAATGATCACCGATGGCTCGTCGGTGGGTCGGCCCAACGCTCCATCCGTATCCGTATCCGTATTCGCCTCGGCCACCGGCAGGGGCATGGCCGCAAGGAACTGGCCGATGCCCCGGGCCGGCAGGATCTGGTCGGTGTCGACCAGGCGGAGCGCGCTCACCGGCATGCTGTCGACAATGGCATCGTCCGGATCCTGGACGACCGCCGTCCCACCGTGGGCCTGGACCATGAGAAGACCGGCGGATCCGTCCCCCAGCGCGCCGGAGAGGATGACGCCAGTCACACGCGCGCCGTGGGCACGGGCGGCCGAGCGGAAAAGTGGGTCGATCGCGGGGCGGCTGTGGTTCTCTCGAGGCCCGTGCGACAACTCGATGTGGTCGTCCCGGACGAGCATGTGGCAATCTGGCGGGGCGACATAAATATGGCCAGGCACGAACCGCTCTTCGTGCTCGGCGTGCGTCGCCTCCAGGGCGCCGCGCCGGCTGAGGAGCGCCGGCAGCACGCTGCGGCCCGTTCCGACGTGGACGACCACGAAAACAGGCCCCGGGAAGTCAACGGGCAGTTCAGCGATGACTTCCAGCAGGGCCTGGAGACCACCGGCCGACGCCCCGATGACAATCACGGGAGTTTCTGCCTGAACCATCGTGCTCCTCCTCGGAAACACTCCATCCTAGACGCTGGCACGAAAGGCGAGACAGGCGTCGATCGGTGGGCGCGCCGCTCATGAAGCCTGATGGTAGCCGATGCCCGCCGCCGCCGAGCGCTAGGATGAGCCAGTTGCCTGCCGACGCTCGGCGGACCGGCGGCTCTCGGCCAGCTTCGAGTGGGTATCGTCGATTCGCTCGCG
>JBGTNF010000333.1:0-12840 GCA_041743205.1 Thermomicrobiales bacterium
TTCGTGGAACCGATCGCGGAACTGGCGGCCGCCGTCGCCGCGGTGCCCGCGCCGACCAACGACGAGGCTGAACGGGCGGTGTTCGTCGCCGCGGCGCTCGAACGGCTCGGGTATGCCGGCGTCGCCACCGACGCGCTTTCGGACGTGGTGGGCCGGATTCCCGGCGCGTCGCCAGATCCGGCGCTGCTGCTGGCCGGGCACATAGACACCGTGTTTCCGCGCCATACCCCCATCACCATCTCCCGCAATGGGGATATCCTGAGCGGTCCCGGCATCGGCGACAACAGCCTCAGCGTGGCGGCGGTGGCGATGGTTGGCCACGCCCTGAAGCAACTGGAGTATCAACCGCCAGTCGATATCTTTGTGACCGGCAACGTCGGCGAGGAAGGTCTCGGCGACCTGCGTGGGATGCGGGCGGTGATGGACGCCCTGCCCCAGGTAGGCGCCGCCATTGCCGTCGAAGGTCACAGCCTCGGCCGGGTCACGAACCGCGCCGTCGGCAGCCGCCGGCTCAAGGTCACGATCACCGGCCCCGGCGGACACAGCTGGGGTGACGCCGGACGGCCCAGCGCGATCCACGAACTGGCGAAGCTGGTGACGAAACTCGATGCTTTGCACCTCGCGTCGGATCCGAAGACCAGCCTCAACGTCGGCATCTTTACCGGCGGCATCAGCGTCAACACGATCGCCCCGGACGCGGTGGCGATCATCGACATGCGGTCGGTCAGCGCCGATTCGCTGGCCGCGCTCGTCGAGAAGGCCGGGCGCCTGATCGCCGGAGCCGAGCAACCGGGGGTCACGGTGGCGGTGGAGATCGTTGGGGATCGGCCTGCCGGCGCCCTGCCGAGCGATTCCGGCCTCGTGCCGATTGCCGTCGACGTGCTCGCCGCACTCGGGATGGACGCCGTCTGCGACGCCTCCAGCACCGACGCCAACATCCCGATCAGCCGCGGCATCCCGTCGATGTGCATCGGGTTGACCACCGGCGGCAATGTCCATCGGCCGGACGAATACATTCGCGTGCGCCCGATTGCCACCGGCTTCGCTCAGCTGCTGCTGACCACGATCCTCGCCTGCGATGCCCTGGCGAAGGGCGAGCTGCCGAGGCAGGTGGTGTGATCCGGGGACCAGTGGATACTGCGTGAATCGAATTTGTCACCGAACGACGTGGGTAGGGGCGATCCTCCGTGATCGCCCGTGGCATCGGGGCCCCAAAGTCCGGGTCAACACGGAGGTTGACCCCTACTTACGACCACGTTTGCCAACTGCGTACGCGGATTCCGCATGAGACCTGGTCCCCCGTGCTAGCCGCATGATTGATTCCTGGGAAAGAAGCGGTGCTATGGTTATCGGGACAGAACGCCTGTCCTGACGACCCGTTTGTCCGCTGGCGCCGCCAGCCTGGAAAGTTCCCGCCTTGTCATCCTCGTTCGCCGGCTCGTATCTCGCCCAGGACCACTTCGTCGCGGTCGATACCGAAACCACCGGTATTAGCCCGGACCGTGACGTCATCACCGAAATCGCGATCGTCGTCTTCAACCGCGAAGGCGTCGTCGAGCGTTACTCCCAGTTCGTCAATCCCGGCCGTAAGCTGCCGCTCGAAATCGTCCGCCTGACCGGCATCACCGACGCTGACCTCGCCGACGCCCCGCCGATCGCGGATGTGCGAGCCCGCGTCCGGCAGCTGCTCGGTTCCCTGCCGGTGGTGGGGCACAACATCGATTTCGATGTCGCCATGCTCGAAAAGTCGGGCATTCCGGTGCCCAACCTGCGGCTCGACACCTTCCGCCTGGCGATGATGCTGATGCCGAACCTGGGCAGCTACAGCCTCGCCTCCGTGGCCGAGGCGCTCGGCGTCGGCGAGGCGCTCGAACATCGCGCCCTGCCCGACGCCGAACGCGCCGCCGGCATCCTAATGACGCTCATCGAGCGAATGGACGACTACGACGAGCGGACGCTGAACCAGGCGGCCGGGTACGCACGTCAGGCCGGCTGGCCGGAAGCGACGCTTTTTCGCAAGGCGGCCGACCGAACGCTCTCCGGTCCGCTCTTCAACAACGACCAATCGCGCGAGCTGCCGCCGGAAATGCGGTTCATGGAACCGCGAGAGTACCCGAAAGCTCTCCAGCGCACAGGGTCCCAGGCCCCGATGAATGTCGAGGGCATGTTGGCGCTGCTCTCACCGGGCGGTCCGCTGTCGCACGTGCTGGAGCGGTTCGAGTCGCGCCCGACCCAGGTCCGGATGGCGGGCGCTGTAGCCCGGGCGTTGAACGGCTCCAACGAACTCCTGGTCGAGGCCGGCACCGGTACCGGCAAGAGCCTTGCCTACCTGCTGCCGGCCGCGCTGTTCGCAATCGACCGCGGGGAGCGCGTGATCATCACAACCAACACCCTCGCCCTTCAGGATCAGCTCTACCGCAAGGACCTCCCGGACCTCCGGGCGGCGCTCCACGAACACGGGATCCAGGAGGACCTCCGGGTCGCGGTGATGAAGGGGCGGACCAACTACCTCTGCCTGCGCCGCTGGTTCGACCACATGAACGACCCGATCGAGGACGCCGCCGACGCCTCGCTGCGGGCGAAGATCCTGCTCTGGCTGCCGCACACGCAAACCGGCGACAAGGCCGAGCTGCGGCTGAACCGCGAGGAGGAGCGCTACTGGCGCAAGTTCGCCTCGGAGCGCGGCCGCTGCTCGCCGAAGCGCTGCCCGTACGCCAAGTCCGGCCAGTGCTTCCTCTACCGGGCCCGGTTCAATGCCGCCAACGCCCACGTCGTCATCGCCAACCACTCGCTGGTGCTTTCGAACTCGGCCCAGGGCTTCGTGCTACCGCCCTTCGAGCGCCTGATCGTCGACGAGGCGCATCACCTCGAAGAGGAGGCGACGTCGCAATTCAGCTGGTCGGTCGACCGCGGCGCAATCGACGAGCCGGTCAAGATGCTGGTCAATACCGACGCCTCCGTTCCCGGTGGCTTCTATGCGATCGCCGCGACATTCTTCCTGCGCTCCGGCGACCTGACCGCCGCGCGGGAGGCGCAGGAGGCGAACCGCAGGGCGTCGGAGGCCGCCACCACCGCCACGTCGATCTCGACCCTGGCCGGGGAACTGATGTCCCGTCTCGGGGCCCTGCTCCCGCCCTCGCGCGGAGGCCGGCAATCGTTCTCCGACCAGCTCCGGTTGACCGACTCGGTCAAGTACCGGGGGCAATGGTCCGAGCTGTCGCTGATCTGGAGCCAGCTCGATCGGGAAATCGTCTCGATCCTGGACGCCGGCCGCTGGTTCCTGCGCATCCTCGACGGCATGTCCTTGCCCGACGACGACGAGAACCCCGCCAGCGCCACCCGCGACGAACTGACGGTCGACATGCAGGGGGCCCTGGAGCCGCTGACGGCAATCCGGACCCAGCTGCTGGCGGCGTTCGGAGGGGACGACGGACGCAACGTCTTTTGGATCGAGCGGTCGCCGGTGCAAGCCAACATCTCCGTCAACGGCGCGCCGCTGGACGTCAGCGAACTGCTCCGCTCCGAGGTGTTCAACGACTTGAAGACGTGCGTGCTGACCTCGGCGACGCTGACGATCGACGGCTCGTTCGAATACATCGGCCAGCGGCTCGGGCTGGAAGACGCGGTTCAACTTGCGCTCGGCTCGCCGTTCAACCACGAAAAGTCGACCATGGTCTACGTGCCGGACGACATGCCGGACCCCAAGCACCCGTCGTACCAGTCGGCCCTCAATGGCGTCCTGATCGACCTGCTGCGGGCCACCCAGGGACGGGCGTTGGTGCTGTTCACGTCCCATTCGTCGTTGCGCACCACGCTGGGCGCGATCAAGGAGCCGTTGGCGCGTCATAACATCTCGGTCCTGGGCCAGGGGGTGGACGGCAGCTTCCGGCAGTTGACCGATCGGCTACGCACGAATCCGGGAACGGCGCTGCTGGGGACGTCTTCCTACTGGGAGGGCGTCGATGTCGTCGGCGATGCGCTGAGCGTCGTCGTGATCGTCAAGTTGCCGTTCCCGGTGCCCAGCGAGCCGGTCTTCGAGGCCCGCTGCGAGTTGAGCCCGGATCCGTTCAACGAATTGTCCGTCCCGAAGGCGGTCTTGAAATTCAAGCAGGGCTTCGGCCGCCTGATCCGCAGCAATCAGGACCGCGGCGTGTGCGTGGTGCTCGATCGCCGCATCGTCACTCGCCGCTACGGACAATCGTTCATGCATTCGTTGCCGCCCAGCCAGGTCGTCGTGAACTCGATGCACGACTTGCCGTACTCGGCTGGCCGCTGGCTCGGCACTGGTGAACCGGAGCCGGTTGGCTACGCGCACATGGGAGAAGACCGATGGTAGAAGCGAGTTTCAGCCGCAACCTCTCGATGGAGCTGGCCCGGGTCACCGAGGCCGCCGCCCTGACCGCCGGTCGCTGGATGGGCCGCGACCAGAAGGAAGCCGCCGATCAGGCCGCCGTCGACGCCATGCGCCAGGTGCTGGAAACGATCGAGATGGAGGGCGAGGTCGTTATCGGGGAAGGGGAGAAGGACAACGCGCCGATGCTCTACACCGGCGAAATCCTGGGCCGCGCCCAGTCGCCCAAGGTCGATATCGCGGTCGATCCGGTCGACGGCACTCGCCTGCTCGCTTCGGGGATGCCGAATTCGATCGCCGTGCTGGCGATCGCCGAGCGCGGCTCCATGTATCGGTGGGAAGACATCGCGTACATGGACAAGATTGCGGTCGGGCCGGACGCCCGCGGCGCCATCGACCTCCGCGACACCCCGGCCGAGAACCTGGCTCGCATCGCAAAAGCCAAGGGCCGCCGCGTCGACGACCTGACGATCGTCGTCCTCGACCGCCCGCGCCACCAGCAGTTGATCCACGAGATTCGCGACGCCGGCGCCCGGCTCAAGCTGATCCTCGATGGCGATGTGGCCGGCGCCTTGATGTCGACCATGGACGGTACCGGCATCGACGCCATGATGGGCATCGGCGGGTCGCCGGAAGCCGTGATCGCGGCCTGCGCCCTGAAGTGCGTCGGCGGCGAAATGCAGTGCCGCGTCTGGCCCCGCAACGAGGAGGAGCGGGCGCTGGCGGTCGAGCGCAACATCGACCTCGACCGGGTCTGGGCGATCGAGGACCTGGTGCAGGGCGATGAAGCCTTCTTCGCCGCCACCGGGATCACCGACGGCGAACTGTTGGACGGCGTTCACTACGGCGCCAAGGGCGCGACGACGCATTCGCTCGTGATGCGGGCCACATCCGGTACGGTCCGCTACATCCAGTCCACCCATCGGCTCGAAAAGCTCGAAACCATCCGCCAAACGCCCTGGGACTGATCGTTCGATCGGTCGGGCACTAACCGAGCGGCCAACCTCCAATTGTCATGACGAGCTTGCGAGACATCCCCCGGCGAAGCCGGTACTGTGGGTCTGTCACCTGCGTACCGGTATTGCCGGGGAATTCCCTCGCAGCCCGCGGGGGCGGCTCAGTGGTTTGTCCAAGCCGAACTGTCCTCCGCGTGGACGGGCGGACACAAGGTCCGCAACTCTACGAAACGCTAGGCATATGTAACATTTGAGGCTTGACGCGCCACTCAGGATGACGGTGGGTGAGGCGTTGGCAATTGGTTGCTCGAATGCCCCACCCTCATTCCTCATGTCTCGCTGGCGCTCGACGTGACAAAGGAGTGGAATGCGTCTAATGTGCGGTATGACGCCATGAATTGCTGAACGCCCATGATGGTCAGGCGTCGCCGGTGAGGAGACGCTAAACGGGTTGGTCGGCATTGCGAAATCCCTGGGAGGAGAAGACATGAGTTCCGTTCCGACACCAATCGAAGGTCGGGGCCAACCCAGCGCTGCACGGCCGCCCGCGCGGAAAGGCGGCGCCTCGGTCTGGCGGCGCGCCTGGTCGAACCGGGCCGTGTACCTCTTCATCCTTCCCGGTTTCCTCTGGTACGTGGTCTTCCACTACCTGCCCATCCTCGGCAACGTCATCGCCTGGAAGGACTACAGCGTCTTCACCGGCATCCAGGCGAGTCCCTGGGTCGGGTGGCAGAACTTCGCCGACATCTTCTCCGATCCCGCGTTCCGGATCGCGCTGACCAACACCCTCCAGATCGAGCTATTGCAACTGGTCTTCGCATTTCCCGTGCCGCTGGCGCTGGCGCTGCTGCTCAACAGCCTGGTCGGTGAAAGGCTCAAGCGCACGGTCCAGAGCGTGGTCTACCTGCCGCACTTCCTGAGCTGGGTCATCGTGATCGCGATGTGGCAGCAGATCTTCGGCGGAGACGGGTTCATGAACCAACTGCTGCTCAACCAGGGATTCGAGCGGGTCAGCATCATGAATAACCCGGATATCTTCAAGCCGCTGGTCGTGCTCCAGAGCATCTGGAAAGACGCCGGTTGGGGCACGATCATCTTCCTGGCGGCGCTCACCAAGATCGATGTCCAGCTCTACGAGGCGGCGGCGATGGATGGCGCGGGCGGCTGGCGCCGGCTCGTCAACATCACCCTGCCCGGGATCAGGCCGGTGATCGTGCTGCTGTTGATCCTGCGCCTCGGCTCGATGCTGTCGGTCGGCTTCGAGCAGTACTTCCTGCAGCGCGGAGCGGTCGGCGCCGATGCCGCCGAAGTGCTCGACACATTCGTGTACTTTCGGGGCGTGGTCAACGGCGACTGGAGCTTCGCCGCCGCGGTGGGGCTGGTGCGGGCCATCGTCGGAGCGATCCTGATCTTCGCCGCCAACTGGTTCGCCAAGCGCTTCTTCGACGAAGGGATTTTCTGATGGCGACCTCAGTCGATCGGAACGCCCCGATGGCTACTGCCGGGAACCCTCGACGCCGGCTCCCGTTCACCGGTTCGCGCCGGCCTTCTTCCCGGCCGCCATGGATGGAGCGCCCGCCGCTGTGGCTGCTGGTGCTGAAAGGGATCGCCCTCGCCTTCATCGTTGCCGCAATGGTGCTGCCGTTCTTCCACATCTTCGCGGTGTCGCTCTCGTCGTACGCCGATGTGTTGGGGGGAGGGCTCGTGCTGTTCCCGCGCAACCCGACGCTGGAGGCGTACCGGGCCATCTTCAACGGCGGGATCGTGGTTCGCGCGCTCCAGATCAGCATCGGCCTGACCCTGATCGGCACGCTGGCGCAGATGGTGTTCACGACCACGATGGCGTGGGGGCTGTCGCGACCCAACGTGCCCGGCACGCGAGCGATCCTCTTCATCGTGCTGGGCGCGCTGCTGATCTCACCAGGGATCATCCCGAGCTACCTGCTGATCAAGGAACTGGGCCTGCTCGATTCCTACTCGGCGCTGATCCTCCCCGGCCTGATCAGCTCGTTCAACCTCATCATCATCCGCCAGTTCTTCATGAACCTGCCGGGCGAATTGATCGACTCGGCGAAGATCGACGGCGCCAGCGAGTTCCAGATCTTCTGGCACATCGCCCTGCCGCTGTCCAAGGCCGTGCTCGCGGTGGTTGCGCTCTTCTACGCCGTGGCGATCTGGAACAGCTTCTTCAACGCCATCCTCTACCTGCAGGATGCGACCAAGTGGCCGATCCAGCTGGTGCTTCGGCAGTACGTGCTGCAAGGGAGCGACATTGCCGCGGCGGCCGACGCCTCGTCGAACCAGCCGCTGCCGCCGGCCCGGACGCTGCAGATGGCGATCGTCGTCGTCGCCACCGTGCCGATCCTGATTGTCTACCCGTTCCTCCAGAAGTACTTCACCAGGGGCGTCCTGACCGGCGCGATCAAGGGGTAAGGCAGTTTCGCGTCGCTCAGCATGGTGAGCGATGGCGTCGACCTCGTGACCGGTCCGTGCATGCCATCGCACTGAGCCACTTGACTGCGTGCTCCTAAACACTTAGCATAGCAACCATTGTCATGCTAAGGGTAGGAGGCGCTGAATGCATCGAGTCCGGCGAAGTTCCCTGGAAGCTGCCGCATCGACCGATGGCACGGATGAAAACCTGTTCGTCATCGAGGACAGTTTCGGCTACCTCGTGAACCGGTTGGCACGCGCGTATGCACAGGCGTTGGCGGACCGCCTGGCACGTCATGAAATCTCCATTGCACAGTGGGCGGTGCTGTTGTTCCTCTGGGCGGAGGACGGTCCCTCTCAGCGCTCCCTCAGCCGATCCGTTGCGATCGACGAGGCCACGATGGCGCGTACCCTCGACCGCATGGAGCGCGATGGCCTGGTGCAGAGGCGGCGAAACAGGGTCGATCGTCGGCAACAGAACGTCTACATGACGGGTCGTGCCGCAGGACTGCGGGATGTGCTCGTACCCCATGCCATCGAGGTCAATGCCCTGGCGACGGCATCCCTTTCTGCCTCGGACCAGGACCAGGCCGAGCGGCTGATCCGGACGATGATTGCCTCACTCGATCCCGGCTTTGACGAGCAGGAGAGGAAACCGTGAACCACGTGCCAGCTGTTTCCAACAAACGACTCCGCGACCTGGAGCGAATCGTCCATATCGCACTTGGCATCGTTCTTCTGGCGTACGTCTACGGCCTGGGGAGCGACTCCAACTCATTCACCTTGCTCGTGCGCGTCATCGCGTTTCCCGTACTCGTTGGATCGGGTTTCGCCATGTGGCAATGGCCCAGGGTCCGCCGCTGGCTGAACACTCGTCGGGCGAGCCAGCAAACGCGGGATTAGGTCAGGCTGGCGACCGTGTGCCGCCGCGAGTAGAACGGGCGGTAGGGCATCAGGGCGACCGCCCGGTCCATGTGCCGCTCGGCGCCCCGGGCCCGGCTGGCGCCGTCGTACCACTGCAGGTAGCGGAAGGGCGGGTTCGAACCGGCGATCAGCGTGTAACAGGAGGCTGCCTCGACGTAGGTGTCCCAGTCCTCGGAGACGTCGAGGTAGGTGTCCGGCACGAAGTCCTCTTCGTCCTCCCAGTTTTCTGCGAAGTAGATCGCGCGGGGGTAGTGGTTCGGGTACTCCCGCACGAACGTTTTGAGCCCGGCGAAGAAGAGCGACGCCAGCATGTTCTCGTAGGTGTTGGTGTGGTCGGTGTGGATGCTGCCCTTCCAGTGGGTCAGGATCACGTCCGGCCGGTGCTTGCGAATGAGGTCGGCGATGCGCCACTGAACTTCGGCGTCGATTGGCAATTCGCCGTCGAGATACGGGAGGATTTCGATCGAGGAGCCCAGGATGGACGCGGCGCGCTCGGCCTCGGCCCGCTTTTGGACGCTGTAATCCTCGGCGCTGAGGGTCTTGCTGCCCTTTTCGCCGAGCGTCATGTGGACCAGCACGGAGCGCCAACCCAGGCGATGGTGGGCGAGCACCGCCGCGCCGCCCATGAGCTCGGCGTCGGCGGCGTGGGCGCCGATCACCATGATGCACGGTGAATCGGGTTGATCCGGTTGATTGGTAGTCATGGATTGTTCCTTATGGGTTCAAGCGTTTTCGACATCAAGGCGAAGCGGCGCACTTCCTCGAAGCCATGCTCACGGTAGAGTTTCGCGGCCCGGTCGCTGGTCCACAGGAACCAGGCGGCGTGAAAATCTCTGGCCCGCATCCCCGCCAACGTTGTCGAGAGCAGGACGGCGCCGACGCCGCGTCCGCGATACGCCTCATGGACGCCGAACGGACCGAAGCGTTCGTTCCTTGATTGGGCGTAACCGATGATCCGGCCGTCGTCTTCGGCGACATGCATCGTCACTGCGCGCGGGTTCGACCCATAGAGGTCGGCGAGGACGGACGCCGCGTCAGGACGCCAGTGCGGGAAATGCCGTTCCAGGAACGTGAGCAACGGCAGGATATCGGCCGGGTTAGCGGGCCGGATGCGAATGCCCGTCGAGTCGAGCGCCGCAATTCGGTTCGGCGTCAAGGCGGAGCGGTAGCCAGTCAGCGACGCCTTCATGCTCAACGGGCGACTTCGCGTCTCGGCGCCCCAGGCCGCCGCGAAGCCCACAGCCTCCGGATAGGCCGACGCATCGATGCCGGGCGTTACGTAACTCGGTATGTATGGGCCAATCGTGATGCGTCCGACGCCCGTTGACTGCCACAACCTTTCCAGCTGGTCGAAGAGCGTCCGCGCCACGCCGCGCCGCCGATGCTGTTCATGCACCCCGAACCCGACGACCCACGCCTCGCCATCGACGCTGTTTGGGTGGGTGCCCGGCCAGTCGAACATGCCAAGGACGAAGCCGACGATCCTGCCATCCGGAAGAACGGCGACGAGGCAGGCCTCTCGCACAAAGTTCGGGTCGAGGAGGTAGCGTGTCCGCCAGGCAAAGCTGTCGATCGGGTCGGCCCACATCGTGGCGTTCCAGAGTGTTATCAGGCCGGTCTCATCTCCACTGGCGTACGATCGAATCTCGAATCCGTTGTTTGTATCCATGCGCTTTCCCAAATGACGCAAGACGATGGGGCGCCAACCGGCGCCCCATCGAGTGCTGTCCATCAAGCGGGCGGAGTTATCGTTGGGCTATGGCTTCTTCGTACTCGGTGCGGATTTGGTCGCCGCCGCGGCTGCGCCACTCGCTGATCATGGTGTCGAGCGTTTCGATCGGCTCGCGGCCGGTGACGATCGCGGTGTAGGTGTCCGCCAGGTACTGGCCCAGCTCGGCGCCCTGTTCGCCCTGGGTGGACGAGTAGAGACCCGCCGTCGGATTCGTGATCGCCACGGCTGCCATCTGCTCGTTGTACGCCTGGGCGATCTCCGCTTCTTCGGGCAGGCCCGAGTAGTAGAAGTAGTTCTCGCTCAGGAACGGATAGACAAGCGCGCTGCGGTCGGCTGTGCCCTGTTCGGTCAGCGAGTAGCCTCCCCCTTCGAGCTCTTCGGAATGGACGCCCGGAACGCCATAGAGCAGGAAGTTGGCTTCCTCGCTGCCGAACGGCGCGACGAGGTAGTTGAGCACCCCCAGCAACTCCCGCAGCCGGTCCTCGTCCTGCCCGGCCTCGGCCGAGATGGCGTTGAAGCCGAAGATGCCGGGCGTCTGGTAGGTGACGCCCTGGCCGCCGTCGGCGCCGGGCGTGATGATCGGTTCGAGGACGGCGTCGGGATTGATGTCCTTGATCGTCTGGCGGTAGCCTGACGGCCCGAACACGGCCGCGAAACCGTTGGTCGCCATCCCGGCCTGTCCGCCGAGCAACAGGTCGGTGGCTTGGCTCACGTTCAGGTTGGCCGAATCCGGATGATAGGCGCCGGCGTTGTAGAGCTCGATGATGAACTCCAGCGACTGCCGGTACTCATCGGTTTCGATCGCGTTGACCAGCGAACCGTCGTTTTCGAGTCTCCAGCCGTACGGCACGCGGTACATCTGGTTGACGATGAAGTTGAACCAGGTGCCACCGTAGGGGCAGAATCCCCAGGTGTCTTCGGCCCCGTTGCCGTCGGGGTCGTCCTTCGCCATGGCGATCAACAGGTCTCGAACCGTGGTGGTGTCCGTGAGCTCGGGGAAGCCAAGTGCGTCGCCCCAATCCTTGCGGTAGAAGGTAGGGTCGTTGTTGCGCAGCACCGGTTTGGGCACGCCCCAAATCCGCCCGTTCACCCGCGTCGCGTCCCACATGTAGGCGGGATACGCCGCCAGGTTCGGATAGTCCCCCAGCCCGCCGGACTCGACGAGGTCGGTCATGTCGAAGAAGGCGCCTTGCTCGATCGCTTCGTAAATGATCGGGCGGGTCGCGCTCGGCAACAGGAAGAAGATGTCGGGCAGGTCGCCGCCCGCGAAGATGGTCGAGATGCGCTCGCCGTAGCTGTCGACCGGCACGAGCTCCGGTTCCCAGGTGACGCCCAGGCGCGTTTCCAGTTCCTGCCAGAACTGGTTGTCATCCCGTGGCGTCGGCGGCGGCGAGTACGACAGGATCAACGACCGCACGGTGCCCCCCGATCCGGGCGCCGCGTCGACCGTGGCGTAGGGCTCAGGGAATTGCGTGTAGGCAATGGGCACGCCTTCGACAGCCGACACGATGGCGCCCGCGGGAGCGGACGGCGATGCGGGAGGCGTCCCCTGGGCGGCGCTTCCCAGGATCGGCGTGGACAATGTAGCGGTCCCGGCGATGACCGCGGAACCCTTGACCAAATCGCGGCGGGTTCTGATGACCGAAAGCACGGTGTCGACTCCAGCGTGAGCGTCATGGTTCATGGATCTTGCCTCCTGATTGATCGGCACGCGGTACATTGCGGACGGGCAGTTCGGTATTCCGGCCCTACTTCAAGGATCAATATGGCCGAGTGCCCAGCAACAGGCTCGCAAACGGCGCACGAATCGTCAACATGCGACAGCAGGTCGCCCAATCCTGGGTACGGTTCATGTGAATGGAAGATGGAAGGAATCTGCGTCAATAAAGCATTTTGCTGCACTTGACGCCGTTTTCTCACAGTGGTAGGCTGCACGTATCGGTCTGGCGAGAGCCGTCAAAAACCCCTACTCGCTTCAGGCGCCCCCTCAGTTTGCACATCCAAATCGAAGGTGGCGGTTGCGTCTCGAACCTCGTATTCTTCGCCCACGTGTCAAGCAGGCAGGCGATCACGACCAGCAGGTTGAGATCCAGTCGAGTGCCGTTTGAGGTTGTGACACCTTTCCACCCATACCAATCCACCAACGACTACAGGCCTTGTCGGAAGCCGCAATCCTGCGTCAACCGTCTAGGTTGGCCTTCCAGCGACCGACCGCTATCTTCAGTCGAATCTCACCTCTCACCCCATTCAATCCACCGGAGGAAATCGCTTGGCCATCGCAGAAGAAGTCACGTCAGAGCAGGAAAGCGTCGCTGTGGCGGCCAAGCCGCCAGCCCGTCGCGGTCGGCCACGGAAGACGCCCGTCGCCGCGACTTCAGCGTCGGACGGCACGCCGGTCGAAACTGCCCAGCAGGCACCGCTGGTGGACCGTGATTCCCAGGTGG
>JBGTNF010000334.1:0-6891 GCA_041743205.1 Thermomicrobiales bacterium
CGCGCTGCCGGATGTCGAGCGCCTCTTCGATCGATTTCAGGCCGGGGGCGAGGCGCGCCCACTCGTCATGCCCAAAGTATGTCCCTTGCGAGCCGGCGGCCACGATCAGGTAATCGTAGCCAAGCGTGCCCTGGGTGAGGACAAGCTCCTGGCGATCGAGGTCGATTGCGCTGGCCTCGTCGAGCAGGACGGTGGTGTTCGCCTGCTTGCTGAGGATCTGCCGGATCGGGTAGGCGATGTCGGAGGGAGCGAGGGCGGCGGTGGCGACCTGGTAGAGGAGCGGCTGGAAGAGGTGGAAGTTCCGCTTGTCGATCAGGGTGACGCGAACTGGCGCCTGACCGAGGGTTTTGGCGGCGTTGAGGCCGCCGAATCCGCCGCCAACGACGACGACATGGGGGCGATGATCCGAGGTGGCGTGGACATTGGTCTGCGCCACAGCCGTATCTGTCATGCTGTTCACCTTCCGGTGAGTCCATTCGGCGATGGTCTACCCCAAAGGCCGGAGCCGAACTGACTCGTGTGCAGGCATCGTTGCCTGCCTTGATCCCACCCTACCATCTTGTGATTGTTTTCACAATACCCGTTGCCGGGTCTGTCGTTCGCGCCCAGACCCGGCCCGCGAGGTTTGGGCAGCATCATGGACCTGCTCGACGAGAGGGCGTCACCCCTCCGGTGGTCGGCCATGCGGGAACGGTCCAGCATCTACAATCCACCGGGAGACGCCTCCTGACCCGTGGCCAGACGAGCGCCAATTCCTTTCCCGCACCAGTCAGTACCCAGGGAGTCACCAATTTGGCCCGACCGGCCCCAGGGAACCAGTCTCCGGTTCTCGCCACACCGCTCGCCATCGAGACGACAGGTCTTCAGGAACGCCGCACCAGCACGCTCGTGCTGGTGCTGATGAGCCTGGCGATCCTTGGTCCGCTCTCGATCGATATGTACCTCCCGGCCCTGCCGGCGCTGCAGCGCGATTTAGGGGCCAGCGCCTCGCTCGCCCAACTGACGCTCAGCGCCTGCCTGTTGGGACTGGCGAGCGGCCAGCTGATCGCCGGGCCGCTGAGCGATGTCGTTGGCCGCCGCCCGCCGGTGCTGGTCGGCATCGCCGGGTTCATCGTGATGTCGTTCCTGTGCAGCATCGCGCCCAATATCGAGTCGCTTATCCTGTTCCGGTTCCTGCAAGGGGTCGCCGGCTCGGCGGGGGTCGTCGTCTCCCGCGCCGTGATCCGGGATCTCTACAGCGGCATCCGCTCCTCGCAGATGTTCTCGCTGCTGGTGCTGGCCAACGGGATCGGGCCGATCCTGGCGCCCTCGCTCGGCGGGGTGATCCTGCTCGCCACCGACTGGCGGGGCGTGTTCGGCGTGCTGGTGGGGCTGGGCGTCGTGATCCTGGCCGTGGCCTGGCGCTTCCTGCCGGAAACGAACCGCCTGGAGCAGCGCTCCACGGCCGGGGTACGGCTGACCCTGTCGGCCTTCGGCACGCTGCTGCGGGACCGGACCTTCGTGGGCTACTCGCTGGTGATGGCGATGGGGATGAGCACGATGTTCGCCCACATCGCGGGCTCGTCGTTCGTACTCCAGAACATCTACGGCGTCTCGGAGCAGCGGTTCGCCGTGCTCTTCGGCGTGATCGCGGTGGGGTACATCGGAATGAGCCAGCTCAACGCCCGGCTCATCAACACCGTGCCGATGCGGACCATGCTGCGGTTCGGCGTGGCGCTCAACCTCCTCGGCGCGCTGACGGTGTTCGCGGTGGTCAACGTGTTCGACCTCGGCCTGTGGGGGCTGACCGCCGGGCTCTTCTTCGTCGCCATGTCCAACGGGTTCATCGGGCCCAACGTGACCTCGCTGGCGCTCCAGGGCTACCCGCGGGTGGCAGGCAGCGCGTCGGCGATGCTGGGGCTGCTGACCTTCGCCAGCGGCGCGCTGGTGGCCCCGCTGGTCGGGATCGCTGGCGACGAAACGGCCGTGCCGCAGACGCTGGTGATCCTGGGCTGCAGCCTGATCGGGGTCGCGGCGCTGGTCGCCATCTCCTGGCGGCCCGGTGCTTCCCCGAGCGCTGCCTGAAGGAGCGCCCGGCGGCGCCCCACGCGCTGCGTGAATGGGTGCCGGGGACTGGTAGACTGCACGCAACCGGCAGAGGCCGCATCACCGTCCCACCGATCCAGTTCCCGGAGATTTCCCGCATGGCATTCGTCTCGAAAAGGGCTGCGAAACCCGGCGATCCCCTGAATCCGCACCGCTCCCTCGCCCCGCTCGCCCCCGGCGGCAACCGCTCACCGCAGGTTCCGGGCCAGGTGCCCGATCGCTCCTCCGTGCCCGACCACGCCGAGGATCCGGTCGATCTCCCAACCGGCGAGGTGCGCCGCCCAATGAGCGAGTACGGCACGGCCCAGCGGATCATGGGCGTGTACGAAGCGCGCGACGGCAACGACGCCGACCCGGCCCACTTCGAGCAGACCACGGTTACCTACGAGGAACTCCGCAAGGCGAACCCTGCCCTGCGCACCCCCGTCCGCCCGACGGCCGGCTACGCCCTCTCCGACGGGACGAGGATCGCCAACCCGAACCTGACGGCGCTCAACGCCGAGGCGGAAACCGGCTTCGTCGACGACTGAGCGCCGAATTGTCGAGAGTGATCACGATTCGCGATTTGCTGTCCATTACTGTCTTTTCAGGTTGACAAGTTCTATATTTTGCAGTACACTGCGTCCTTAGGACGCAGTGTACTGCTAGCAGGTCAATAAGCATGGTGACGCTAACTGCATCTCAAGCCATATTGGAACAGTTGGCCGAGCAGCATCGACTGGTCATTTCCAGATGGCGCGCCGTTATCCTGCTTCGACGAGCCACCTTCGCCATCCCTCCGCCAGAGCGGAGGTGGCAACGCTTGCCGCAGTACATAGACGATATGTTGCCACTCCTCCGTCACATGCGTACGCGCAATGAAATCAGACCTCTCCCAGGGCATTCCGGACTTGATGTGGTGACCATTCCCTACGCACGGCAGGGGTCACTCGACGAACGGGAAGTTCTGTTCGAGGCAAACCCCTATGCAGTGATAAGCCATCTCTCGGCACTGGTGTTCCACGGCCTGACCATGGATCGCCCCAACCATCTGACGGCCACCGTCTCCCGCGATCTTCCCGGCGATCTCCTGCCCATCGGCACCGTACCTTCAGATTGGGACGGCATCCTGCTTCCCGCGGCGTCCCGGCCAGCCAAGGTGCATGGCTATCCGGTCACCTGGAAACTTGTCCGCCCCGAACGCTTCTTTGGCTATGCGGAATATCAACCCCTTGGGTTCCCACTGCGGTATACAACGCTGGAGCGGACTTTGATCGATGGCCTGGCCGAGCCCGAGCTATCGGGGGGCTTGGACACCGTTCTTCAGGCGTGGGCGCTGGCTCGTCAGTCCATCAATCTGGACAACGTGGTTTTTCAGGTCGAGCGTATGGGTATCGCCATCCTGCGGCAGCGCGTCGGCTTCGTCCTTGACCAGCTCGATCTCGTCCATCCCCAACTCGAAGGCTGGCGAGCCTCCTCCCAACGCGGCGGTTCCAGCAAGCTCGTCGCCGCTAGGCCATTCGCATCCACCTACGACGAACGGTGGAATCTTTCGATCAATGCGCCAATCACCGCGCTCCAGGATGCGTGATGGCGATCGATCCATATCCCAGTTCATTCCAAGGCATCCCAGCCTGGTCGACAATCACGGCCACGCCGATTCAGGACGCCCGGGTCCGCTTCGTCCAATTCGTCTTGCTCTGCGGCATCGCCAGTGAACCCGACCTCCGGGACGCGCTCGTCTTCAAGGGTGGAAACGCGCTCGATTTCGTGTTGCAGCCCAATCGCAGCACGATCGACCTTGATTTCTCGCTGGACATGACCATGGATTCTGGTCTGGCGAACGCCGAATCACTGCGGTCAGCGATATCGACTGGACTCCGACGGGTCGCCCCGCTTTACGGATGCAGACTCGCTGTTCATTCGATCCGCCAGAATCCGCGAGGCTCCGACCGGTCATTCGTGACATTCCAGATCCGGGTCGGATATGCGTTGCCGGATCAACTGCAGCTTCTGGTCAGGATGGCGAACGACCAGACGAGCCCGCATGTCCTGCCGATCGAAGTCAGCATCAACGAGCCGATCTTCGAGTCGACGACGTTCACGATCGACGAGCGATTCGGCGACCTTCGCATCAGCACACTGGAAGATATCGTTGGGGAGAAACTGCGCGCCTTCCTGCAGCAGTCGGTCCGCAATCGCAATCGCAGTCAGGATGTGCTCGACCTGGCGGTTGCGATACGTACGCACACTACGCTGAATCGCGATCAGGTAGCATCCGCTCTCATCCTCAAGGCAGATGCGCGCGAGGTCCCCGTGTCGCGAATCGCCTTCCAGTCTCCTGACCTTGCTCGCCGTGCCTCGGCTGACTATGACGCGCTGGCAGGTACGACGCGAACGATGTTCATTCCGTTCGAGGAAGCGCTCGCCATCGTCCTCGCGTTCGTGGACGAACTGCCAATCCCGGAGAACTGAGCGGCATTTACGATCCATCATTGGCCGGACGCTTTCCCTGGCGCCCGTGATCGTGGACAATTCCTGTCTTATCGGATCTCCCTACAGCCGAGGCAACGCAGATGTCGAACATCACCGATCAACCACATTCCCGCCGCGCCGTGACGGTAGCCGGCGCCGGTCTCGCCGCGGGCCCCCTGGCGGCCCTGGCGACCGGGCCTATGTCCGCTGCTGCCCAGGACGCCTCGCTGGCCGCGGTCGCCAGCCCTGCCAGCCCGGTTTCCGAACTGGCGCCGCTCGGCTACGTCTCGCTGCGCATGCGGCCCTACGAGACGGTGGAAATCCGCGACGACGTGAACGAGCTCGTGATCCGGGATTTCCTCCCCGCCATCGCCCAGATCGAGGGGTTCGAGGGCTACCTCGTCGGCGACGTGATCCACGACCCGCTGCTCACCTTCGGCGTCACCGTGCTCTCCGACCAGGAAGCGATCGCCCGCTCCGATGAAGTGGCGCAAAACTTCGTCACCCAGGACCATATCGACGAGCACGTCGTAATCGAAGGCACTCGCCGCTGGAACGGCGACCTCCTGATGCTCGGCACCCCCGCCGAGGCCACCGGGGCTTCTGCCGCCTCGCCCTGGGCGGACAACGGGGTCGGCTTCTACCTCGCAGTGCGCGTGCACACCAGCCTCCCCAACACCGATCCCCGCGGCTTCGTGCTCGCGGCCCGCGAAGGGTTCCTGCCGATCATCCTCGGCCTGCCGGGATTCCTCGGCTACCTCTGGTTCCCGGTCGAGGGCGGGTTCGTAGCCGTTTCGCTTTACGAAACGGAAGCTGCCGCCAACGAATCAACCGAAGCCGCCCGCGCCTGGGCCACGGAGAACCTGGCCGAGTACACCGACGGCAACCCGGAGGTGATCAACGCCACCGTGGTTTACGCCGACATGCCGATCTTCGAGAGGTAGCGGGGAAGACCCAAACGGGATCATCCTGGCCGCCTGACATCGAACGAAAGGGCACCCGCCTCATTTCGAAGCGCACGGTGGAATTTACATGGCGTGGGCGTGACGCTGCTGCTCGCCACCGCCCGGGTTGCCGCCAACGAAGCGGTGAACGGTGTCTGCAAACAGCGAGGGCGCACTCTCCATGGCGTTGTGGTGCTGCCCCGGCAATTCCACCATGTTGCTCCCCGGCAATACCCCGTCGAGCGCCTCGATCGCCTGCCGGAAAAACGGTGGGCTCTCACTCCCGAGCAGCAGCAGGCACGGCGTCCGCAATCCGGCAAAGCGCTCGGGAGTGAACACGTAGCGATTTACCGCCTGCACCTCCCGTGGCAGCGTGTGGGCGAAGCGGAGCCGCTCGGGCCAATCGGGCTGTTCACGCTGCGCGGCAATCACCTCCGGCGGATAGTGCGGCCCCTCCCGCAGGAAGGTCGTCAGGACCGCCTCCCGATCCCCGGTCAACATGAGCGCTTCGAGCTTGTCCCCCAACTCGGTCGAAACCATGTCCAAAAACACGTTGAATGGAGGCTCGTACAGGATGAGGCCGCTCAGCGTATTCACGCGCAAGGCCGCTTCCAGCGCGACGATTGCGCCAAATGAGTGACCGAGCAGGTAAACGGGTCCGTCGATAGCGTCCAGCACCGCCAGGGCATCGTCGACCTCGCGTTCGATGGCGTAGTCTTCAGCGTCGTCACTTTGCCCCCGCCCCCGCCGGTCGACGGCGTGGACGGTCGCGTGCCGCGCCAACTCCGGGAGGCTGAGACGCCAGTGCGCCCGATCGCGCCCGGCACCGTGCAGGAGCACGAGGGAGGGTCCATCGCCGGACCGCTCGTACGTGATGGCGGCACCGTCTGGAGAGACAACCGTGTCCATCCGCATACCTTTCATGTACTTGGGGATTGGCATTTTACGCCACTTTATCATCTCCTCTGGAGGATCGACAGATGCACCGTCGCAAGCAGGGGAAACCCGATAGCTGGTTAACCGCGGCAAAGCTCATGACGGGTTTCATGGCCTGCTTTTGCGGGCTCGATACGTATCGCGGTGGATGCCGGTTCAGACGTTCACCAGGATTGCGGCCAATGGTCTGGAACCTGGGGGCATTCGTCACGAATGAAGCATGCTAGATAGCGCCACCATCGCCGCCATCGCCACCCCGGCCGGGGAAGGCGGCATCGGCATCGTCCGCATCAGCGGCGCCTATGCCGCCCCGATCGCCCGTCACGTCTTCCGGCGGCTGGGCCGCACCTCGGCAGCGCTCGACCTCACGTCGACCGAGAGCCACCGCCTGCACTACGGCTGGATCGTCGATCCCGCCACCGGCGACCCGATCGACGAGGCGCTGCTGGGCTGGATGGCCGGGCCGCATACC
>JBGTNF010000335.1:0-3265 GCA_041743205.1 Thermomicrobiales bacterium
AGCGGGCCGCTGGTCGCGCTGGCGCCGGGCCGCCCGCTTGTGGTTTCGCGGGCTCATCGCTGGGCCTCCGTTTTGTCATTGGCGACCGATTTCGGCGCCGGGTAGAGTTCGGTTCCGCTGTTCTTCCACAAGGTCACCGCCTCGCCCTCGGGATCGTGGAACAGGCGGGCGATGCGGCGGGCGACGATGGTTTCGTTGACGAAGGCGCCGAGCGCATCGAGGGCGTGAGTGTGACGCGACGGCGGTGGCGGTATGCCGTCATCCGAGGGCTCCGGACGCTCCGTGAGCCGATCCCGGACCTGGTCGACAAGACCCTTCTGAAGCGTCTCCTGGCCGCGTTTGGGCCGCTTGCGCCTGAGGATGCGCGTCACCTCCAAACCCAGCAGGTCGTCGGCCGCGTCGTCCGAGGCGAAGACGTGCTCCTCGTGAGCCCGGATGAACTCCTGGCGCAGCGTCTCCAGCTCGTAGGCGCCGCCGTCGGGGAAGAGGTCGTGGAGGTGCAACGTGATTGCGGCGCCCCAGGCGTCGCGGACCGGATGGCGCCTCCACGAGCGCACGGCCAGGCGTTCCTGGCCGCCGCCGGAGTGGGCGCTGAACGCGACCGCCAGGGCGTTGCGGATGACTTTGGCGGCCCTTTCGGCATCCGCCGCGCGGTCGAGCAGCGATTGCAGGTGCTCGGCGTAATGGCCGATGGCGATGCCCACGCTGAGCGTGGGGGTCATGCCTGGGAATCCGTCCGGCAAGGCGTCGCGGACGATGCGGGCGAATTCGGTTTGGAGCGCATCGGCGCAGGGCAGGGCGGTGTCGAGCGGCAGGAAGGCCAGCACGTCGTCGCCGCCGCTGTAAATGAAGGCGCCGTGATGCGTTCGCACGATCTCGCCGGCGCGGATCGCGAAGCGGCCGAGGCCGGTGCTGAGGGTGCGGTGGTGTTCCACCGACGTCAGGCGGCTGAGGGCTGCGCCCATCCTGTCCCCATCGGCGCGAAGCACGGCGAGGTAGGCGGGAGGATCGCGCCATTCCGGGTGGTCACCGGCGAATTCCCCGAGCGTCCCGAGGAACGACGCGGCGGCGTCCTTCCAGGCCCCGTCCGGCGCCGAAACCGGGTCCTGGTCGATCAGCGCCCTGGCGTGATCGGTGGAGGTGGCGTAGAAGAGCTGGCTGTCGAACGGAAACGCGTGGTAGTGGGCCAGTCCGGCGGCGTCCTTGGCCGGGAACGGCTCGGCCAGGTCGGTCGCGCTCAGTTTCTCCGCTTCCTCCTCGAGCGCCTTGAGGCGAACGGGATCGTGCCGCGCCATGGCCCGGAGCAACGGGTCGACCGCGACGCGGGAGGTTGAGACGAAGCGTTTCTGGGCGCCGAGCCGCTTGAGCAGCGAGATGGCGTCGAGCTCTTCGGCGCCCTTGAGGCGCAACCGGGCGCGCACGTCGGGGTCACGGCGCCGCGCCGGGAGCACGACCGATTCCCGGGAGGGATCGAGCGCGCTCTTGGGGCGCATGTCGATCCCCGTCGCGGGCCCGAAGGTGCGGAGCGCCTTGCGCCCGGCCAGCACGCGCTCGACGCGGTTGCGCGCCCGCTCGTAACACGCGGGCCCGTCGGTGTCGTTGGGGTCGTAGGGAACCCAGGCGGCGTACCACTCGAGGAACGTGGCCACCTGGGCGTTGGCAAGCGAGGCGTCAATGGCGTCTCCCGGCAGCTTGAGCGCACGCCACCGCCGATCGAGCTCAGCCTGGACCTGCGTTCGGGCATGGGCCGCATCCGCCTCCGGATCAGTCGAAACCACGAGCAGCTTATTGGCGACCGCGTGGTCCTGATCCAGCGATTTCTCCGTTGGGAAGATCAGCGTTTCGGGTCCGCGCAGCGACTTGGCGGCGATGCTGGCGAGGTCGCTGAGCAGGTCGGAGCCGGCCCAGAGGTCGCGCGCCTTGCGGCTGGCGGCAATGAAATCCTGCACCGGCCCAAGGGCGATGGCGAGAAGGAAGGTCGGCTCGCTCATGGGATCACCCTCGTGAATCCCTTGGAGCGGATGTAGTCCATGAATTCATCACGTATCGGCACGGTGCTGGTCGCGTCAGCGAACGGCGTGTTGAGCAGCAATGCCATCGGCACGGACTGCGCTTCCGTGATCGGCAATGGCTTGAGGATGACGGGACTGGCCATCCGGACTCGCCTTGTGTAGGCATCCGTGTTCGGACGCGGCAATCCCAGTTCGGCACGCGCTTGCTTCTTCGTTCCGTACTCGGTAATGAAGTTCTTCAGGTGCTGAGCTACGGTCGTCCAGGCATCGTGATGTGACATTGCCTTGCCGACCACGAGTTGGCATCCAACCAGTGTCGGCACGTTCCCAACCGGCTTGTCAGGCGGCTTACCGCTGATTCCAGGAAGCATCTCCGCGTGATCCGCACCGAGGTTACCGCTCGTCGATCGAAAGGCTCCGGCATCAGGCATGCCTGGTGTAAAGAGCGGCCCATTTCCTTCACACCACAGCGTGCCGCACCCGCGCCGGGTTCGAGCGCCAACGCCGCCAAATGCAATCCACGCCCACAGCGCCTGCCTCACCGCCTCCTGACATCGGGTTGTCGTGGGATTGCTTGATTCGGTTACATGCGGCGCATGAGCAAGGATCAAGCGAAACCGTCCTTCTCTCCGGCCAAATCGTGCCGGAATCCTTTCTCGTGTTTGTTCCGCGAATGGCCAGGTCACATATGACGGTCCAGCGTCATCGCCGACTTCGTCACCCATCGACCAGTCGACCACGCGTACCGTGATCGCGCTGGGGCCCCAGGTGGCCGCTTCCCGCTTGTCGTCGAGGTCCTTCGTCGCCGAGCCCCAGAGGAGGCGCTCGGCGCGGGCCAGGTCCGCGACCGAGTCGAAGGCCGCCGCGTTGCAGGCCCGCCACCAGAAGCGCAGGTGTCCACGGATCGCCGACGCGCGAACGGGATGATCCTGGTCGATCTCTCCAGTTGTCACGCCGCCCCCGAACATGGGCGTGAGCACCTTCAGCCAAAGATCGGCCAGCACCGGTTCGTGCCGCGTTCCAGGATCGACTGACGGCGCATCGACCGACAATTTCCCTCGCACCGCGATGCCTTTCACGACGCCGGACACGCCGCGACGGCGACCGGCAGGCGATATGGATCTGTGTCCCTGGATTCAGGATACCGTGCGGTCGAAAAGTTGTCGATTTCGTAAAGGCGCGACCCAACGGGACGTTCAGTGGACTTCAGCCAGCAACGTCTCGAGGCGGGCGGCAAGGAAATCGCGGTAGGC
>JBGTNF010000336.1:0-5158 GCA_041743205.1 Thermomicrobiales bacterium
TCCTAACCTCAGCGCGAACTTCGATCTCGCGGTGGAGCAACTGACGGCCGAACCGCTCGACGTGGAGATCAAGGACCCGGCGACGGGCGCCAGTCTCGGATCGATTCCCCTCGACGCCGCTTCGTTCTCGTTCAGCGTCTATCAGAGCCTGCTGTTCGGGCCGTTCGTCGCGAACGTGCCGTCCCTGATTACGGCGGCCGTAAATGGCGAAACCGAGCCCTTCGGTGAGATCCTCGGCGTCGCGTATTCCGGCGTGACGAGCACCATCGCCACCGGGCTGTCGAACACGATCATCTGCACCGAGGAAAACGCCTTTGTCGACCCCGAAGAGGAGGCTGCGATTATCGCCGAGGCTGGCGTGCGCGATTCACTCGCCAACAGCGAATCGTTCAACCTCGTGGCGGCTTACGAAGCGATTTGCGGGCTCTGGGACCTGCCGGCGGCGGATCCGATCGAAACCGAGCCAGTCGTCAGCGACGTGCCAACGCTCGTCGTGACCGGCGAGTTCGACCCGATCACGCCGCCGAGCTACGGTGAGCTGGCGGTCGAAACGCTGGAGAACGGGTATCTGGTCGAAATCCCGGGTTCGTCGCACGACCCGGCCTCGGCCAGCGGCCCAGCCGGGGTTCAACTGGTCGTGGACTTCCTCGTTGATCCCGACCAGCGGCCCGACACCAGGGCGATCGAGCAAAACCAGGTTGACTTCTCACCCGAGCAGTAGCGATTGACGATCGCCACTATTCACAAGACGGGCCGACGCCGGATCCGGCGCGGCCCGTCTTGCCGTTTCCGCCCTGACCTGGCTGCATTTCGTTGGTCGCACCCGAGTCTACGCCGATCCTGACCGGCACTGCCACCCGCTCTTCGGCAGCTCTCAATCGAACGCGACTGCACGTTGGAGACGAGCCTGGAGTTCACCGACGTGCGGGACCGTACCACCGCCGTGTCTGGACTGGAGCAGGTGTCTAGCGGAGGGCACCCGACCGATAAGCGTTGACTCCGTCCGACGTACTACAGCCTCTGGACAAACTAACGCTTATAGTCATAAACTAATGAGATTAGTATAGTTTGGGCGAGGACACGCTGCAGCATGCCGGAGTCAGGGAGGCACATCATCGGAATGCGGGCGAATGGAGAGGGAGAAACGACAGTGCGGCTTACGCGGTTTTCGAGACTTTGTACCGTCAACGAGTATCTGCCAATTGAGGAGGACGGCTTCATCCTGATCGACACCGGGATCGGAGGCAGAGAGGGCACGATGTCAGCGGCGACGCGGGACCACGACGGGATCATCCGGCGCGTCGCGCTGTCGCATGTCCACGTCGTACACATCGGTTCGCCCTACCCGCTGCACTCGGCGTTGTTCGAAGCTCCGCTGCCCACGGTGGATCAGGTTCCTGCCGACTCCGCCTGGCGCGTCGGAAGGCGAGAAACGCAGGCGTTCAATCAGGGAATGACGCGACATGTCGCCTAGAGCGGGCCTGGACCGGGCGACGGTCGTTGAGGCTGCGGCCGCGTTGGCCGACCAAAAGGGACTTGAGAACCTCACTCTCGGTCACGTGGCCGAGCGATTGGGCATCCGGACGCCTTCGCTCTACAACCATATCGCTGGGCTGCCGGGACTGAGAGGCGAAATGGCCGTCGTCGGCGTCCGCGAGCTCACTCGCAGAGTGTCCCAGGCGGCAATCGGCAAGACCGGTGACGAGGCGATCGAGGCGCTTGCCGACGCGTATCGGGCCTTCGTCCGGGAACGTCCAGGGCTGTACGCGGCCACGTTTCCCGCCTCCAGGTTCAGGAAACCCGCACATCCGGATCTTCAGTGCGCCGAAGAGGAGGCGCTCGTGCCAATGCTCACGGTGCTCGCCTCCTTCAAACTGACCGATGAAGATGCCTTGCATGCCCTGCGGTGCCTGACTGCCTCGATGCATGGTTTCGCCACGATGGAGGTGGCCGGCGGATTTGGTTTGGCGCTGTCCGTCGACGAAAGCTTCCGAAGACTGGTGCGCACCTACATCGACGGGTTGCGGCAGTTCTCACAGGTTTCTTAGGAAGACTGGAGGATGTTTGGCAGACGAGTTCGCAAAGCCGAAGAGCGAGGTCGCCGCCCGCGGCGCCAGCACCAATGGAGGGCGCTACTCGCGGTCCATCCAGGCCCGTAGTCCCCCTGATTGCCAGGCGGCAGCGGCCGAAAGCGGCCCAGCCCGGCAACCCTCCGCTCCATCATTCAGCGCCGCAGCGTTAGCACGAATCCCCTTGCTGCGGGCAGCGCAGCAACCAGCAACACCTTCTTTCATCGAGCTGCCCACAGTTGCATTAGCGTAGGGAGCAGTACGGCGCGCGCCGAGGCTCGGCCGCGGCGGTGCAACGTTGCATTGGTTCTACCTGGGAGAAAACATGCGTCAGTCATACGGCCACCTCGTCGGAGTCCTCGCACTCGCGCTCATCGTCTGCGGCTTTGCACCAACGGCCGCGAGTGCACAGGGAACCCCAGCCGCCACGCCGGCAAACCTGGAGAGCGAAGCGACCTTTGCAACCGAACCCTGTCCGTTCCCGGTTCCCGACCCGCTCGTCGAGGGTGAGAGCCTGGAGTGCGGGTTCCTGACCACACCACTCCTTCACGCGGACCCGGACGGCGAGCAGATTCGCCTGTTCGTGATCCGGCTCGCCAGCCCGGCGAGCGAAAAACTGGAGACGCCACTGGTCTACCTGGCGGGCGGTCCAGGTCAGGGGGGCGCCGGTCAACTCACCGGGTTCCTGCCAGAGGGGCCACTGTACCCAATCGTCGAGCAGCAGGACGTGATCCTGATCGATCAACGCGGGACGGGATTCTCGGAACCGGGTCTCTTCTGCCCCACCGATGCCGAACCAGGCATTGTCGGTTTGACATCGCAGGAGAACAGCACACCCGCTGCGGCTACACCGCAGCCGGAGTCCACTTCGGAGGCCGCCAGTATCCTCGTCGGCGGCTTTTCCGAGCAGCAGGTCGGTGACTGCCGGTCGTCGTTCGAGACGCAAGGCATAGACCTGACGGCATTCTCCTCGGCCGAGAGCGCAGCCGACATCAACGACCTGCGCGTTGCCCTCGGGTACGATCAGGTTGATCTCTACGGCGTATCCTACGGCTCGGCGCTCGGCTTGGTCATCGAGCGCGACTTCCCGAGCATCGTTCGCGCGGCGGTCCTCGGTTCCCCGGCCCCGCTACAGGTCGACCGGTTCAATGGGCAGGTCGTCGCATTCGATCAGTCATTGGACGAGGCGATCGCCCAGTGCGAAGCGGACCCGGACTGCGCCGCCGCCAACCCCGATCTCAGCGAGAACTTCGATCTCGCGGTCGAGCAACTCAACGCGGAGCCGCTCGACGTCGAGCTGGTCGATCCGACCACGGAAGAATCGTTGGGAAGCTTCTCGATGGACGGTGAGTTGTTCATGTTCGCCGTCTACGAGGGTCTGTATATCGCGCCATCCATCGTGCCGTCCCTGATCACCGGGGCGGTGAACGGTGAGACCGATTCTTCCGGCGCGATCCTCGGCGTGGCCTATTCCGTGATCCAGAGCTCGATCGCCACCGGGTTGAATCACACGATCAACTGCACCGAGGAGTACCCGTTCGTCGACTCCGAGGAGGAGATCTTGCCTGGCGCGGAGAACGACGTTCGGGATTCCCTCGCCAACAGCGAGCAGTTCAACGTCGTGATGATGTACGACGAAATATGCGGGTTGTGGGACCTGCCAGCGGCGGACCCGGTCGAGGCCGAATCGGTCGTCAGCGACGTGCCGACGCTTATCCTCACCGGCGAGTTCGACCCCATCACGCCGCCTGGCTACGGTGAGCTGGCGGTCGAAACGTTGGAAAACGGGTACGTGATCGAAATTCCGGGCGCCTCGCACGACCCGGTGGGCCTGGCCGGCCCGGCCGGGGTCCAGCTTATCGTGGACTTCATGGCGGACCCGTCACAGCGGCCCGACACGAGCGTAGTCGAGCAGAATCAGGTTGATTTCTCGCCCGACCAGTAGCGACTGACAATCGCCAATATCCACAAAACGTGCCGACGCCGAACCAGGCGTCGGCACGTTTTGCCGTTTCCGGTCCAGCCAGGCAACGGCGAATCGTTCGTCACGACTCGTCATCATCCTCACCCGCGTACTCGACGAGCGCAGTGCTTATCCGCCGCAGATCGTCGCTGGAGACGCCAATATCTTCCAGATACCCACGAACCGATCCCCACTCCTTGGAAATTGCGTCCAGCGTCATTTCCATCGTCGCGGGCGTGGCGAAGAGCCAGTCAGGCAGGGGGCCTGGATGTGCTGGCACATCATCCGACGCCCGATGGAGATTGAGATGTCGCTCCATGTGCTGCTCGGACAGTGCGTAATCGGCCACGATCGCATCATCCGCCACCCCAATGGCGCCCAGGATCAGGGCACTGGCGAGGCCCGTCCGATCCTTGCCGGCAAAGCAGTTGATGACCAGCGGGTATCCATCCTGCGCCAGATGGCCAAAGATCGCCCGGAAGCCCTCACCGGCAGTGCGGAGCACAAGCAGGTAATCGTCGAGCATCGTGTCCGCGACGACATGGATATCCGCAATCAGCGGGACGTTGACCTGGTGAACACCGGCGGTCGAGAGCGAGCGTTGGGGATACTTGCGGACTTCGTCGCGTGAACGAAGATCGATCACGGTCCTGATGCCAAGCTGACGTAGCGCGATCGTGTCGCGAGGCGTCAGGCGATATAGGACATCGCTGCGGAAGACGCGGCCACGCCGCACGGTTCGCCCGTCGGACGTTGGCAGACCGCCCAGATCGCGGAAGTTCACCACGCCTTCCAGTTGAACGATTCGCGATTCATCGATCGTCATGCCGCCACTCCCCCTTTTGTTGCGCAATGCCGACTCCGGGTAATTACTGGTGACTTCGCGCTTGCCACGTCACCCCAAACGATGTCGATCCGGCAGCGCGTTGAGCGGGACTCGGGGTCTCCCGGCAGCAATTGTCATTCCGAGGAACGAGGAATCTTTCAGCTCCTCGGCCGATTTGTTTCGAAGATTCCATCGCTTCGCTGCCTTCGTCGGAATGACAATATCGGGACGTTCGACATGAAGGGAACCCGCGCCCGAGAGGAATCGGGCGCCACCGACTCAATCGATCCGCTTTTCCTG
>JBGTNF010000337.1:0-4072 GCA_041743205.1 Thermomicrobiales bacterium
CCACCACGAGGTGAGGTCGGTGAAGCGGAGCAGGACGCCCGCGATGACCGCCACGATCACGGCCCAGATCGCGCACTGGATGCTTTCCGAGACGTACCACATGGTGCGGGCGCGGGGATCGAGGTGCTCTTTCGGCGGGAGCAGGCGTTCGTCGGCGTCAGGGGAGGGGTTGGAAGGAACGGCGGGGTCCAGGGTCGTGCGTCTTTCCACTGGAGGCATCGGCGGCCGGCAATCCGGGCATTCGGCGGATGCGCGGGCGGCGGGCCCCTTGCGATACTTCGTCAGGAGAATGATAGTCGTTCGTGCGCGCCGCAACGGCGCGCCCTACGCCCCAAAGGAACAGCCCGTGACGGAATCCCCAGCGGAATCAACAGCCCCCAAACGCGTCCTGGTGATCCAGGCCCACCCCGACGACGTCGAGTTCAGTTCGGCGGGCACGGTCGCCAGATGGGCCAACGAGGGCGCCCACATCACCTATTGCTCGCTGACCAGCGGCGACAAGGGCAGCGACGACCCGGCGATGACGGGCGAACGGCTGGCCGCGTCGCGGGAACTGGAGCAGCAGGCTGCCTGCGACATCCTGGGCGTGAAGGAGCTGAAATTCCTGCGCTACAAGGACGCGACGCTGGTGGCGGACCTCGAACTGCGCCTGACCTTGACGCGGGTGATGCGCCAGGTCAAGCCGGACATCGTGATGACGTTCGATCCGAGCATGCGTTACGCCGGTCAGGAATACATCAACCACCCGGACCACGTCGCCACCGGTGAGGCCTCGCTGGCGGCAGTCTTCCCCTCGGTCCGGGACCGGATGACATTCCCGGAACTGCTGGCCGAAGGGCTGGAGCCGCACAAGGTGCCCGAGGTCTACCTCTACGCCACGGCGAACCCGGATATCTGGATCGACATCACGGATACACTTGAGGTCAAGCTGCTGGCGCTCAAGGCCCACGCCAGCCAGGTGCGCGATTGGGACCCGAGCGACATGATCCGGAAGTGGTCGCGCGAGAACGCGGCGGCCAACCCGAAGAAGGACGAGACGACCGGCGAGTTCGCCGAGAGCTTCAAGTACTTCAAGCTCGGCTGACCGGCACAAGACCCATCCGTACGGGAGGGTCTTGTGCCCTCCCTGCGGTGGTCGGCACAAGACCGGCCGGTATGGCTGCGGACCTTGTGTCCGTCCGCGCCTACGGGATGCGAAGGCAGCGAAGCGAGTCATCTCTGCCTATTCGAGTGGCCGGCACAAGACCGGCCAGTACGGTTGCGGAGTTCGTCTCCGCCCGCACAGGAGACGCCACATGATGCAACGCACCGTCGGCATGTACATCGCCAACCGGATCAAGGACGAAATCCTCAAGCCGCCCACCCCGGCCGAGGAGGAGGCCTATGAGGATGACGGCGTCGAATACGAAGACCCGCTCGATGGCGAGGTCATCACCAACGAGCATGGCGCCGTGCTCGGCGTGGCCCAACGGATGGCCAGCGTTGCCCTCTACGTGGTGGGAGCGCAGGGCGCCAACGCCAACACGGAGCTCGAACGGGCGATGAACGACCCCGACGCCGAAGTCATCGTGCATCGCGAAGGCCGCCGGATCACCGCCCTCGTCTACGTGCCGTCCGCCACCGCGCAGGTCCCGTCCAGCGGCACCGCTGGATTCCGCGCCGACGAAGTTTAACGACGCCAGTCCAGCCAGGAGCGACCATGGATCTCGAACGCATCAAGACCGAAACTGCCCGGCTCAGCCCGTGGGCCCACGTCGCCACCGTGGGCGCCGACGGCGAGCCGGATGTGGTCCCGGTGCATCCCGCCTGGGAGGGCGACACGATTTGGTTCATGGCCGGGGCGAGCAGCGTCAAGGCGAAGAACCTCGCCCATCAGGCGAACGTGGCGATGCACTGGCAAGTCACCGAGGCGGGCGACGGGATCGAAGTGTGGGGCGTCGCCACGGTCCACGCCGATGTGGCGACCAAGATGCGATTATGGAACGGCGTCTTCGATTACGACCTGGACCAGTTTGCGCCGGGCGGTCCGAACGGTTCGCCGGACACTGTCTTCATCGCGGTGCGTCCCGTCCGCGCGGTCTATCTGCTGAACTACGGCATGAAGGGCCGGGAAACCTGGTCGGCCTCCTGACCCGATGCGCTTGCTGCGCCCGTCGAGCGAGGCGGAGACGATCGCCGAGTTCCTGCGCCAGGAATACGCCAGCCACGACCGCTACGGCGCGCAGATCGACGCGTGCCTGGCCGAGGAAGGCGTCCCGGCCAGGCTGCTCATGGAACCCGACCTGGCCGATCCCGGAGCCAACGCCGATCGGCGTCGCGTACTGGCCCGGTACCGCGGCTACGGCGCCGGCGGGTACTCGTACCTGACCGATTTCCCGGATACCGGCGTCGTTTGGAACTGGGTGGCGCTGACGCCCGACGAACTGCTGGCGTCGCGATACATTGGCTTTCCGGCCTCGCTCTGGATGCACCTTTCCGCTGGGACACGCGATCCCCGCGTGGCTGCGGAGCGGATCAACGCTGGCTACGACACGCCCGATCGCGACTCGCGCACATTCATGGACCTGGCTGCGAAACTGCGGTCCGGCCTGACCGTGCCGCCGCCGACCCTCGTCAGCGCCGACGGAGGCGATACGCGCGTGATCCTCGAAGGGCACACCCGGATCACGGCCTACGCCCTGGCGCCGGAAACCATCCCGGCCGAGACGCACGTCATCCTCGGCACGTCTCCATCCATCGCCCGCTGGGACGAATACTGAGGGCGCGCCTGACCATGTTGCATCATTCGTAACTTCGTAGGGGCGAACCAGCGGGCACTCGTTCTTCGCCATCCGAATCGTCCCCGCCCGCGTGTGTCCGCCCGCTCATCGTAGGCGTGCTGCTTTTCGTGTGCCGATGACCTGGCATATGGACGCAAAGTGGATGTTGCGACTGTGAGCCAGCCGGGTCAGGTGAGCCGACACACGAGACGCCATTTGTCCGCGAAGAGCGGGCGGACACAAGGTCCGCAGCCGTACAACCCAGTGCTGTGGGCCGGCACACGGAATTCGGAGGCGGGGTTGGGAGCGGGCGAACACACGCGGGCAGGGATGTCATGAGCGGGCGAAGAACGAGTGCCCGCTGGTACGCCCCTACGAAACCCCATCCGTGAACCCTTGCCAAGAATCGCCCTTTGGGCGAATACAACTCGCCGTTTGCCTGATATCGTTATGTGAATCAAGCCGGTAGAATGGGTTCGTTGAGAACCAGCGCCCAACCAGCCATCGATCCCTCAGGAGGCGACACCCATAGGCAGCAACGAACCCCCACCACCTCAGCCCCGTCAACCAACCTCTCCCAACGGCTCCAGCCCGAACGGCGAGACTCCGCCGCCCCTCAGCCACCCAACCGACGCCCCGCCGCCGCGCTTCCGAATTCGCCCCGGCGCGATCGGGCGTGGCATCCGCGAAACCTGGAACGGCGTCGTCCGCGTTCTCCAACTCGTCTGGGCGTCGAGCCGGCTGCTGACGATCGGGCTCGGAACCACCAACATCCTGCAAAGCGTGGTGCCGGTGCTCCAGGTCTGGCTCGCGGGCCAGCTCATCGACGAAGTCGTGGCCGGGTTCGAGACCGGCGGCGGGGATGAGCACATCCGGGGCGTCGTCATCCTCGCCCTGATCCAGCTCGGGATCTTCGTCGGCTCCAGCCTGCTCCAGGCGGTCGGCAATGTCAGCCAGCAACTCCTGCAGGAGCGGCTCTCGATCCACGTGCAGCTGCAAATCATGGACCACGCCAACACGCTCGACCTGGCCGATTTCGAGAACGCCACGTACTACGACCAGCTCCAGCAGGCCCAGCGCGAATCGTCGCGCCGGCCGGTGCAGATGGTCTCCCAGGTGTTTGGCCTCGTCCGCTCAGTGATCACCTTCGGCACAATGATCGCGCTGCTGGCCAGCCTCTCGTGGTGGATCGCCGCCGCTGCGCTGCTCTCCCCGATTCCGGCCTTCATCTCGGATTCGCGCTACGGCTGGCAGGGCTTCGGCATGATGCGCCGCCAGTCGCCGGTGCGGCGGGCGATGTCGTACCTGACGAC
>JBGTNF010000338.1:0-6916 GCA_041743205.1 Thermomicrobiales bacterium
GGCGGCGGCAGCGGCCATGTTCGGCGGCGGCAGCGCCGGTGCAGCCAGCCCATCGGCGCCACCTGGCTTCGGGCGTCGCGCTGCCCAGGACGACATCGAAACCGATGTCGAGCTGATCCTTCCGTTCAACCCGTTTGGCCAGCCAATCACGCTCGATCCGCATCGTGCGCCCAATTGGGGACCCTTCTGGGTGCTGCTCCCGCACGTCTGGGCGGGCCTGCTCGCCTTCGACGAGCTAGGCGCCGTGGTGCCCGATCTTGCGGAATCGGTGACCGCGAACGACACCGCGGATGTCTGGACGGCCACGCTGAGGCCCGACCTGACCTTCGCCAGCGGCAACCCGCTCACGGCCCAGTCATTCGTCGATAGCTGGCGGCGGGCGCTCGATCCCCAATTGCCATCGCCGATGGCGTCGTTCATGGAGCTCGTCGCGGGATTCGACGCGTACGTCACGGGTGAGAGTGACGAGATTGGGTTTGCGGTGGTCGACGACCTGACCATCGAGATTACGCTGTCCGAGCCGTTCTCGTCCTTCCCGGCGTCACTGGCGACCTTCGTCTGGGCAGCGGTAGACCTGACTGTGGTCGACGATCCCGAAACGGACGCGGCGCTCCTGAGCAATGCGGGCGCTGGAATCTGGCAATTCGCCGAGCTGGTCGACGGCGACCGGATTGTGATGACCCCTAACGCCAGTTCGGTTCTCCCGGCGTCGCCGTCGATCAGCCAGGTGACCTGGCGAATCTTCGATGGGCCGGACGCCGATGCAGCAGCATTGGACCTCTACCGGCAGGACGCAGTCGCGTCCGTTGAAGTACCGGCATCGGTCGTCGCAACCTTCGCCGACGAGACGCTTCAAGCGGACCTCGTGACCATCGAGTCCCAGTCGTCGACGATGGCGATCGGGATGGATTTCAACCAGGCCCCGTTCAACGATGTGCGGGTCCGCCAGGCCGTCGCCACGGCGGTCGACCGTGACGCGTGGGCCGACGAGATTTGGGCCGGCGAGTTCGTGTCGGCCGCGGGTCTCGTTCCGCCCGTGGTCGCCCTGACCTCCGGCTATGAGTCGGCCACTGGCTCGGTGTTCGATGCGAGCGCGGCAACGTCACTGCTGGCCGAGGCCGCATTCGACCGGGAGGCCGCGCCGGATATCGTTTATTACCAGCCTGCGTCGGACAGCGCGGTCCAGATCGAGCGGCACGCCGCGTTGCTGGCGATGATTGCCGAGAACGCGGGTCTGCCGATCCGGCACGACGCAACGCTGACCGCCGACCAGATCGCCGCGCTCCAGGGCGACAACGGCGGCCGGCAATTCGACATCGTGTGGTGGTGGACGGTTACCGACACCGCGGCACTGTTGCAAACCATCGGTTCGCCGGAATCGACGTACATGGCGGGCTGGTTCAACTGGTCGCCGACACTGGAAACGGTTGACGGTCAAACCCCCGCTGAAGCTGCGGCGACGTTCCAGGACCTGATCGTTTCGGCCAACGGCGCCATCGAGCCGGACGCCCGTAACGATGCCTTCCGGCAAGCCGAGCAACTGCTGCTGGACAACGCGGTGTACGTGCCCCTTGGCCACTGGGTTCAGCGCTTCCTCCAGAAGCCGTGGTTGCAGGGCACGCGGCAGGGCCCGTGGTCCGGGCGAATTCCGGTGCGCTTCGACTCCGACGTGGTAATCCGGGGCCGAACGCCCGTCGATTGAGGCCGAGCCAAATGGGTGGTGGCCGCCCGTGTGGCGGCCAGGTCTTGGCCGGAAACGACATCGATTCGTGTGCGACAGCGGAATGGCCGCCACAAGGGCGGCCACTACCGAAGACGATGCGACGAGGCTTGATTAGCGGGACGCGCTACCCTGGCGTTCCGCGAAGACGCGATAGTCGATTGACGGGAATGGGTTGTCCCGGTCAGTCAGCGCCGCCAGCATGTCCGATTCCTCCAACGTCATGTCGCCGCCGCGCTCGACGATGGCAGCCAGAGCATTGAAGCGGTCGACATGCTCGGTGAAGCGTTGGGAGGCGTAATCCTTGGCCTGGCCGGTGGTGACCAGGAACGGCCAGTCGCTGCTCTGCAAAAGCAACAATTCCCTGGCCGCCTGGTTGAGGACCTCAGACCGTTCACCGGCAGCATCGGGATTGGCCGCGACGAGTCCTTCCATCCGCCGCTCCGCGCCGTGGATCAATGGCCACATCCACTCGGTTTCGGCATTCATCCAGGTGAAGTGATTGCCGCCGGAGCCCCAGCTCGATTCCGGCAGCGCCATCACGCGTTCCGGATCATGCTCGTCGATGAAGGCCGACGCCGTGGTCAGATCGACGACCTCAGAGGCGGCCAACAACCGCAGGACATCCTTGATCCAGTCGACGCCCTCGAACCACCAGTGCCCGAACAATTCGGTGTCGTAGTTGGAGGCGATGATGCCGTACGTTCCGGTCGAATCGCGATAGCCCTGAAGGAGTTCCTCGACGAGGCTGGCGAAATGACGGGCGTGATCGCCGGTGCGCTCCAGCGCCCGGTTCGGATCGTAGGTTGGCTTGCTCCCAAGGTCGAGACCTGGCCCGCCGATCCGCCAGTACTGCATGCCGGAGACGCCGTCCTTGCGGTGGAACTCCCGGTACCAGAGATCACCCGGGTAGCCGAAATCGCCCGACCAGACTTGCTGGCCGGTCCGGCTGTTCCGGCCCAGCACCGCCACCTCGCCCACGGCGTCGCCGACCCAATAGGCGTTGTAGGTGGTGCCCGGCTCCGCCTGCTCCGAGGGCGTCAGCTCCAGCGTGTAGCGGCGGGCGACGGCGCCGTAGATGCCGATCGCCTCACCCGCTGCCTTGCCGACCGGGTTACCGCCTTCGACCGAATGCGTTTCGGTGAAGAAGACCCTGATCCCCTGGGCGGCCAGGAACGACTCGATGCCGGGCCGGTTGACCGGTTCGCCGTCCGTCTCATCCCAATAGGAAGGCCGGTAGGCGCATTCCGGAAGCCAGATAGCCTTCGGTTTTCGGCCAAAGTGTCGCTCGTAGGCCTGGATTCCCGTGTCCAGCTGGCCGAAGATCGATGAATCCCGCGCCAGCAGCGGCAGGTAGCCGTGGGTGGCAGCACTGGTCGAGATTTCGACGAGTCCATCCTCCTGCAGTTTGCGCAGGGCGCCGAGGATGTCCGACTGGAAACGGTCCCGGAAAGAAGACAACATCCGAGAGTACCAGTGATGGTAGTAAATCGCCAGCTGCTTCATGTCCGGATCTTTGGCGTCCTCGAACCGGCCAATGTCGGCGGCGGCCCAGGCGGCCCGTTCCTCGGCGTAGGTCAGGAAGTGTTCCTGGATGAGCGGATCGGCGAGCTGCTCAGCCAGGATCGGCGTGACGCTGATCGTGATCCGATAGTCGACGCCCTCCTCCTTCAGGTCGTACAGGGAGTTGAGGAGCGGCACGTAGGTCTCGGCAATCGCTTCGTGAACCCACTCCTCACCGTGCGGCCACATGCCGGCCTGCCGGGCGTAGGGCAAATGGCTGTGCAGGACGAAGGTAAAAGCGCCGGCGGCGTTCGGCATGGGTGACTCCGTTTCAATGGGTGTGGTCGCGCGGTCGATCGATGGGCGGCGTCCGCCGGAATGGGATCGGTTCAATTTCAGGGTTGAAGGGCCTGGTGGGACCCGTCTGGAATAGTGTAGTCCCACAGGTTCGGGCTGCGCGTCGCCCCGCTGCTGGCCGCGCGGCCATAGAGCTGGGTGATATCGCCCAGGCCAATGGCGAGCTCGTGGGTCAGGTGATGATCCTGGCAGCGCCACGACCAGTTGCCGAGCGTGGCCCCCGGAATGTTCATCCGCGCATCGTCGCCAAGCCGCAGCACGTCCTGCATCGCGAGGATGGCGGTGTCGGCCACGCTGGCAAGCGCCACCCGGATCAGGTCCCAGGCGATGTCGGCGCCGTCCCGCCCAAGGTAGCGCTGGATCGCCTGGCGTTCCTCATCGGATCGTGATTCGAACCAGCCGACGGTTGTCTGGTTATCGTGGGTAGCGGTGTACACGACCGAGTCCCGGCGATAGTTGTGCGGCAGGTAGACGTTGGTCGGGTCGTCCTCGAACGCGAACTGCAGGACGTTCATGCCAGGGTAGCCGAGGATTTCCCGCAGGCTGATGACATCCGGGGTGATAACGCCCAGATCTTCCACGATAACCGGCGCATCGCCGAACTGGCGATTGATGGCGGCGAACACCTCGCCGCCGGGTGTGCGTTCCCAATGGCCGGTCGCGGCGGTTTCCGAACCGGCGGGTACGACCCAGGCCGCGGCGAAGGCGCGGAAGTGGTCGATCCGCACGATGTCCACCAGCTGGAGCGTGCGACCAATGCGTTGTCGCCACCAGCGGTAATCGTCCTCTCGCATGGCGCCCCAATCGTAAAGCGGATTGCCCCAGATCTGGCCCGTCGCCGAAAACGGATCGGGCGGCACCCCGGCGACTGCCAGGGCCCGGCCCTCGGCGTTTACCTTGAATTGGGACTGATTGGCCCAGACGTCGGAACTGTCTTCAGCGACGAAGATGGGGATGTCGCCGACGATCCTGATGCCACGATCGTTGGCGTAGGCGCGGAGCTCCAGCCATTGCCGCTGGAACTGGAATTGCACGTACCTAATGTACGCAACCTCATCGGCCAGGTTGGCGATGGCGTCGGCAACGGTGGATTCGTCGCGAATGCGGATGGGCTCGTCCCAATCCTGCCAGCCCCGCATGGCGTTGGCGCCCTTGATCGCCATGAACAGCGCGTAGTCGTCCAGCCACCAGGCTTCCGCTGAGCAAAAGGCATCGTGCGCCTCGCGATTCCGGTCCCCGGCGACGGACCGGAATCGCTGGAACGACAGTCGCAGCAACCGCTCCTTGAAGTCGGCAACTGGACCGAAGTCGACCCGCTCGGCCGGGAACGCCGGGGTTTCCGCAAGGTCGCCGTGGTCCAGCAATCCGTCGCCCCGCAACCAGTCGAGCGACACGAGCAGCGGATTGCCCGCGAACGCCGACGGCGAGGCGTAGGGCGAATCGCCGTAGCCGGTGGGGCCGAGTGGCATGATTTGCCAGAGCCGCTGATCAGCGTCGGCCAGCCAATCGACGAACCGGAACGCGGCGGCGCCGAAATCGCCGATGCCGTGTGGACCTGGCAGCGAGGTCGGGTGAAGGAGAATGCCGCTTGCTCGTGGGAAGTTCATGGTTGTGTCGTCCTGCCAGCCTGGCGTGAGGTCGAAAGAGGTGAACCAAACGGCGAACGCCTGCGCTTTTCGCCGAACAAAGGGTACGCCACCCGCACGCAAAAGGGCCGTCCAGGCTCCGCCCGGACGGCCCTGATGTCTGGTGCGTCGCTTACGGCGCGGGTTCGAGCGCTTCTGGCACGACCCAACCGGTTTGATCGACGATCTGGACCTGGACCCAGATGAACCCGTCGCCTTCTTCGCGAACCACGGGTCCGCTGAGCACCGTGACCGGGATGTTGGCGCCGATCTGCCCATCGCCGATCAGGTCGCAGTCGGAGCCGGGTCCGGCCCTGAAATTGACATCGGTGTTGGTCTGGAAGTTCGCTTGTTCGCCGCCGAAGGGTGGAATCGAGTCCGGCTCGCAACTGGTGACCGCCACCAGTTGTGAGCCGGACTCGCCGGCGACCGGCGTGGAACCAGGGTCCGGGGACGTCTCGTCGGCCACTGGCGTGCTTGCTGAAACGGACTCGGCTGGAGCAGCCCCACCCAGGTCGGGCGTGGCGCCGGACGTGCCATCCGAACCGGAGAAGACCGGTCCCGTCGTCTGGGCGCCTGTGCCCGTGGTTCCTTCCGCGGAATTTTCGGGATCGACCGCAGTGCCGGCAACAGTCGGCGACACACCTTCAGGCGAAGCCTGGGAATTCACCGGATCGACCGGGTTCGAGACGATCGGTGTGGACGACCCAACGTCGGGCGTGGCGAAACTGACGCCAGGCTGGGTGTTCTCGATCGGCGGCGTGGCGACTGGATTGTCGACATCGGCAGACGTGGGCTGGCTGATGACTTCCGCGGTTGCCGTCGGATCGTCCTCGTCGTCGCCCAATGGACCGCAAGCCGTAATCGTCATCGCCGCAACAGCGATGGTTCCCCATTGCAGCGCCCGTGACCACCGGTTCGGTATGTTGAGGTTGCGTTGCATGTCTGGCTCTCCCTCAATGCGTCAGCGATACGTATCGCCCTCAAGCGTTCCAGAGCCCCCGCAACGGAACGCGCGTCCGATTGTGTCCCTATACCGGTTTATGGTTCTTCGAGGCTGTCGCGCAGGATATCCATGTGTTCGAGTGCCAATCCGGTCCCGATCGCCACGCAGGAGAGCGGATCGTCGGCCACGTAGCAGGGCACGCCGGTGACTTCGGTCAGCAAATCGGGCAGGTGCCGCAACATCGCGCCGCCGCCGGTCAGGATCATGCCCTTGTCGATAATATCCGATGAAAGCTCGGGCGGCGTTTCTTCGAGCACGGCCCGCACGGCCCCAATGATCGCTTCGAGCGGCTCGGTGATGGCGTCGGTAATTTCGTTGGAATGGATCTGGATCGTCCGCGGCAAGCCGGCGACCTCATCGCGCCCGCGAACTTCCATGATCCGATCGTCTTCCAGCGGCATGGCGCTGCCGATCGCGATCTTGACTTCTTCCGCCGTCCGTTCGCCGATCCGCAAATTGTACTTTCGCTTGATGTAGCTGCTGATCGCCTCGTCGAACCGGTTGCCCCCGACCCGCAACGACCGGGCGACGACAATGCCGTTGAGGGAAATGACCGCGACTTCGGTGGTGCCGCCGCCGATGTCGATGATCATGTTGCCCGACGGGTCGGCAACCGGGATCCGGGCGCCGATGGCCGCCGCCAGTGGTTCGCTGATAAGGTACGCCCGGCGCGCGCCGCCGTTCAGGGCGGCATCGCGGACGGCC
>JBGTNF010000339.1:0-3114 GCA_041743205.1 Thermomicrobiales bacterium
CCTGCTCGACGCCTTGCCGGAGCGGATGCCGGACCGCGTTCGCGGCAGAGTGCGCAGCAGCGTGCTCGATGTAGGCTGTGGGGCCGGCGTGATCGGGATCGCCGCGGCCTTCCTTGGGGCCGGATCGGTCGATCTGGTCGACATCAACCTGCACGCGGTGCAGGCGGCGGCCGAGAACGCCAGGCGGCACGGTCTGGCGCAGTGCCGGGTGTTGGCCGGGGATGTCTACTCCGCGTCTAACGGCGAACGCTACGACCTGATCGTCAGCAACCCGCCGTTTCATCGGGGGAAAATCGTCGATTACAGCGTCGCCGATCGCCTGATCGCCGGCGCGTCCGCACATCTCCGGCCGGGCGGGTCGTTGCTCATCGTCGCCAACGCCTTCCTCGCCTACGGCCAACGGATGGAACGCGTGTTCGGCACGGTCGAAACGCTGGCGGCGACGCGGCAATACCATGTCCTGATGGCGACGAGCCCGCGGTAGGCGGCGCCCTTCGGGACACCCGTGGCAGACCGGAACGGCGAGGCATCCGGTATGATTCGGGGAGTGCGTTCGACCAGTTTCCCTCGCCAGAATGGTTTGTCCATGCCGACGGTTCCTACCCTGCTGACATTCGCCGTGGCGGCGACGTTGCTGATCATCGTGCCGGGTCCCAACGTCATCTTCATCATCGCCCGCGGCATCGATCAGGGCCGTCGCGCCGCCGTGACATCGGCGCTGGGCGTGGAAGCCGGGATGCTGGTCCATCTCGGCGCAGCGGTGCTTGGGCTCAGCGCCGTGATCACGTCGTCGGACATCCTCTTCAACGTCGTGAAATACGCCGGCGCGGCGTACCTGATCTGGATGGGCGTCGCCAGTTTCCGGGCGAAGGCGGTAAATCCGGATGTGCCGGGAATTAGCCGCCAGACCGGGTATGGGCGCCTCTTCACGCAGGGCCTGGTGGTGAACGTTCTCAATCCCAAGGTCGGTCTCTTCTTCATCGCCTTCCTGCCGCAATTCATCGATCCCTCAAGGGGAAGCGCCACTGGGCAGATCCTCATCCTGGGAGCCGTGTTTGCCGTGATTGGGGTCGTGTCCGATATGGTCTACGCGTTCGCCAGCGGGTCGATCGGGGCGTGGCTGAGCACGCGGGCGCGGATCGCCCGCCACCGGGACCGGTTCGCCGGCGTGGTCTACATCCTGCTCGGCGTCGTGGCCGCGCTCTCCGGATCGGCCTCGGCGCGGTCGCGTTAACGGGCGGCCACGTCGGCCCACTTGGCAACGGACGTTGGCCGCCAGGCCGAGAGCGTGTCCAGCAACAGCTCCGGCGATGACGCTTCGAGCAGCAGCGACCGGTGTTCGGGTCGGATGAAGCCCTGGGCCGAAACGAAGTCGAAGAACGACGTCAGTTGCCGGAAGAAGCCCAGCGTGTCGAGCAACCCGACCGGCTTCCGGTGGATCCCGAGCTGGCCCCAGGTCAGGATTTCGCAGAGCTCATCCAGGGTGCCGAACCCGCCCGGCAGCGCGATGAAGCCATCGGCGGCGTCGGCCATTGCCGCCTTCCGCTCGTGCATGGTGCGGGTCACCACCAGTTCGGTGAGGCTGCCGTGCCCGACTTCCTTGAGCATCAGCGATTCGGGGATGATGCCCAGCACCGATCCCCCGGCCTGGAGCGCGGCGTCGGCGACGACGCCCATCAGGCCAACCTTGCCGCCCCCGTAGACGAGGCGGATGCCACGGCCGGCGAGCAATCGGCCGAGACTGGCGGCGGCATCGCGATAGGCGTCGTCGCCGCCGATGCTGGATCCGCAGAATACGCAGATGGATTTCATGATCGATGCCCCCAGTGGCCCTGGCCCAGCGTTTCCGGCGGCGCGTTCACCGCTTGCTGTCGTATTGTGGCTGGTGGGGGGATCAGGTTGTCAACGCGAGCGGCCGCAAAATCGTGTTAACGGCGCACGACTGTCGGGAGTCAACCGCGCCAGAGGGAGACCAGTGGACCCTCGGCCCCGTAGACTGGGTCGGTCGTGGGGAGCGGTACGGCGGCGATGCTCTCGTCCACGCGGGGCCGTTCGTCGTCGCCGCCGGTGTTGACGTCCCAGATCTGGCCGGGCGGGTAGGCGCCGACGATGACGTAGTCGTCCGAGGAATCGACGTTCCGGTGGGCCACGCCGGCGGGCAGGATCACCACGTCGCCAGCGGCGAGCTCCAGGATCGGCCCTTCCTCGCCGCCGAGCTGGACGGTGACGGCGCCCGACGCCACCCCCAAAACTTCGTGCGCGGTGGCGTGGTAGTGGTGGTAAGCGAAGATGCCGTTGCGCCAGACGCCGTTCCAGCCGTGGGCCTGGAAGACGCGTTCGACCGCTGCGGGCGGCTCCCCTCTGGGGACATCCTGGAAGTCGATCACATCGCGGTAGAGGATGACGCGCAGGGTGGGGTTGTTGGGAAACGTGCCGTCGTCCGTGAGCAGGAATGACTCGAAACCGTCGTCTTCCGAATCGTGTTGGTGGTGCAGGGAGTCGGTCTGGATCATGGCGGCGCTCATTTCTCCGGGACTGAAGGTGTACGGACACCTCGGTACGCCTTTACCATGCCACGAATCGCCGGATCGTCAAGCCTCGCCAGGAGCAGGAAGAGCCATACGGCAGCGACCGCCAAACTATTGTCGTTCCGAGTTGCCCCTGCAGGCTGCGAGGAATCTTTGGAGCACCCTCATGGCAGGTCCAAGATATCGCTGCGCTGCCTCCTTCGTCGGAATGACAATAAGCAAGACGTGAAACGTGGGAATGACGGGCCGCTTCTCCATGCCCAATCATATTCGACAGTCACACGCGCCAAAAATGCCAGATGAGTGGAGGCATGTCGTTCGCCACATGCCTCCGTTGCATCAGGCTTGCGTGGCCTCATTGCGAGTAGCCAGGCGCCGTTCCAATAGCCAGCCGATGGCCCAGACGAGCGCGGCCAGCGCGATGACCAGGGGGAAGACGAGCAGGCCGCTCGTCACGTCGGACGCAAACGCGCCCGCCGCGCTGTAGATCGCCGCCGCCGGCAGGCAGCCGACCACGGCCCCGACAATGGCCTGGCGCCAGGTCATCGCGGTCGATCCAGCCACGACCGCGGTCGTTTCGGCCAGG